>CAZGYO010000185.1:0-5645 GCA_964530455.1 uncultured Victivallales bacterium | reverse complement strand
TACCGGGAAGAGGGATCTGGGGATCTAGCGGGCCGCTGCTTTCTGTAGCCAATTGGAATCCTCGGGTATCTGCTGTGACGGTCCTGTTATACCCAAATCATCCCTCTCCAGAAAGGGCTGGATAAGATTCACCAGCACTCTCTCGTGTCCGAGAGTCACATCGTCGTCGATGAAAACAAGATATTTACCCGATGCCTTTTCGGCCCCCTGATTCCTGGCTCTTCCGTTCGGCGACACCCCGACTATTACAATAACTTCACAGGGCTTCAGTGTCTGCTCAGCCAATTGCTTTTTCAGACGCTGGACGTTGCCTTTTCTGGAGCCGTCCAGGGATGGTATGATTACAGAAACTCTTGTTTCCTTCAATTCTGGATCCGTCATGTTTCAAGACCTGGCATTTACTGGAACAGATTTGTTTTCTGGCTCCGTTTCCGAAGCAGACCGATTCTGTCTGAGACGTGTTTCATTATGGTATACAACGGCAAACATGGCAACAAGCATCCAGAAGGTCTCCATGTTGAGAATGGTGTAAAAGTTGGACATTGTAAATGCATGCACGAGAATCCCCGCCTGCGCGCCGATAACTCCCAGTGAAAGCTGCCTCCCGAGAATTGTAGCAGAGCCACGGAACAATTGGAGTGCAGCAAAAAATATGACCGCATTCATAAACAAGAAGGCACTAAGCCCGACCAGCCCGGTCTCATATAGTTCGCGGACATAATGGTTGTCGTAGTAGCCTAGTCGCTTTGATCCCACGCCGTGTCCAAAAAATGGATGGTCTATGATTTCCGGAACCGCTCTCTTCCAGGCATTGACCCTGGCCTGAAGGGAGGAGTCTGCCTGAGTTCCCTCTGTAATCACCTGACCTATTGAATGAAACTGGTAACCGATATCGTTATAGTGTTTGGTGACAAGGTGTGCTGCCTTCCCGGTTACAAGCAAGTTGGTTAGCAAATACAGAATCCCTATGAGAAAAATTGCCACCAAAGAAAGAATCATCTTGCGGTTCCTTGAAAAAAATATGAGAACGGCGACCATAGGGGGTACACTGAGGTAGGCTCCCCTTGATTTTGTCATAACCAAGGCAATGGAGAAAAGGGTAAGAAGACAGAGAAAAAAGACTTGTCTGCGCCTTTCCTTTTCATATATTATAAAGCCAATGTTTACTGGAATGAGGATGAGGAGGAAATCGGCGAAAGTGTTGGCCCGCCCGAACCCGGTGGTTGCGGTAGCCCCGCCGGCCGCCAGTCTGGAAACCGGAAAGATGAAGAACTGCGCAACGCCTATACATGCTACAATCCCCGCTACTCCGAGCATCAAATGCATAACTTTTTTCACTTCCTGCTCGGTATCTATGATGTTGGTCGTCATGAAAAAGATCCAGAAATACTCTATTCTCTTGGTGGCGAATAAAAACCCCCTAGTCATATCGGTTGTACTTTTCAGGCATCCAATAATGGTGCATATCACTATCACTACGGCCATTGGCATAATTGCGCGGTTTACAGGACTGCTCTTAAAAAAGGCGAGGTTGCGTGTTTTTGCCCTGTTTATAAGCCAGCCACCTGAAATGAGAAGAAGCAGCAAATCCTCTATTCTTAGAGTCACTGCCCTACTTTCAGTCTCCTGGTCGGAGAACTGCATATCCGTGGAAACCATGATGAAGAAAAGCATTATCATCAGTCCGACCCGCGGCTTGAAGAAGGTTAGGATTGCACAGACCAACCCAACCAGCAGAAGAAAGGGCATAGCCGGGTTTCCGTGCGAGACAGCCAGAAAATTCCGTAATTCACCAGCAGTTCCAGCATGCAGGGAGAATGGGAATACGGCGAGCAATGCTGCGAGAAGCCATGGTCCGGGCATGATTCCGATGAGGTTGAAATTTTTATCTGGCTTCAACATATGATATTATCGTGCAGTTTATAATAGGATTCCAGCGTTCACAGGAAATTTCCGTATTACAGTATATTGTAATACCTGTGTTGTAAAAGCAAATAGCCTCTATTTATGAAGAAAATCTCTACAGAGAATTCTGGGATGACTAGCCTCTCACAAAAAAATACGACTGCAAAAATTGATTCCAAAGTCACTCGATACGACATAGAAAAACTGGCGGCCATGCATATTGATCCATCCACCGAGGGAATGCAGAGACATCGTACCGGGGGGAAATTCCGATTCTTCCGAGAAAAACTCCGTCTTTTCCACGACTTCGACAAGTCTTCGATCATTGTTTCCCGGGCGGATGACGATAACATTTCGGCATGCCTGATCTATACTCGCGACGAGAGAGAGTTCAACCGTTTCTCTGGGCCCCGGCATTTTCGTTTCTATATCAACGCGATCAAGACCTGTTTTGGTTTCTACGGCTGTGACATGAAAAAAATCCTGAAATCTGCCCGAAGCATGCTCGGTGTAAACCGGGAAGAGGTGAAAACAGAAGAAGAAGGCACCACTGCAAAAATCTGGGCGCTCATCGTCACTCATGAGTACAGGCGCAGAGGCATTGGAAGTCGTCTTCTTGAAGAATGTTTCCGTGCAACAGCAGAAAAGGGTGCCGACAAGCTCAGAATAACCGTTCATACAGAAAACAATCCGGCAGTCGCTTTATATGAAAAGGCAGGATTCACCATCATTGGAAAATGCATGGAAAGCACAGGCGAATCATACGTGATGGAAATAGACCTTAAGAGTAGGGAATGCGATGTAAGCTGATATCGCTCTGTCATCTTTGAAAATTCGCCGGCGTGGCAATTCCACATCAGAACCCTGTCTGCGCAGAACTACTTCACTGCGATGAGAGCGAAATGCGTAAAAAGACTCCTTGCAGGGCACACTGATGAAAATGCTTTCAGCATTCCGATAATAAAACCGAGGGGAAAACTCCAGTTTTCCCTATCGGTGATCCAGTAGCGTATCTTTACTTCTCTAAACCCGATTCCCAAAAGTTTTTGGCGCAGTATCTCGGGATTTATTCCGGAAGACATAGTATTATGGTATTCAGCTATCTCTTCTTCAAAAGTGCCGAAGCCGGGTTTGACCAGGTGCCGCAGCCGATAGAACGGATGGTAGAAACGGTGGAGGAAGCGGTTCGGGTCATGGTCAGTGTAAAGTGTGCCGCCGGATTTTAATACACGATAAGCTTCAGCAAACAAAGCATCATGAGTAAAAAGATGATGGAGTAAAGCGTAGCACGAAACGCAGCTGAAACTTTCATCCCTGAAAGGTAGCAACTCGGCATCAGCGGCGACAAAAAAACAGCTGGGAAAAACAGGTTTCACACTTTTCAGAAGGCTATCTCCTATATCCACAGCATACATTTCGGAAAAGTAGTCACCTGCGATACGCAGCATGTTTCCGGTGCCGGTGGCAAGATCGAGAAAACTCTCGCGTCCTGACCGCACCGAAGCTTCGGAAAGAATTCTCCGGCACTCGGCTTCTCTTGACGGATTGAAAATACTTTCGTTGCGATTGTAGTTCTCCACGTTCATCCGGTTGTAGACAGCGCGGTTCGCTCTCTTGATCTCATCAGCTGTGGGTTTTCGCATCGAACTTTGACTCCATAATCTTATCGAGTTGCTTCATCATCAATCTACGCGTGTCAAGCTGCCAATACAACATAAGCCTAACGCTTTTCAGTTGATGTTTGCATTTCCCGACCTAGAATATTATAATTGCATTACAGATTCTAGTTTAAACCGTGAAGAAGAAAGATTGATGAAGATATTATATTCGTTCTTTCACAACTATTCCTCCATGCCGTATCATACTCGGGAGTGGATTGAAGCGGCAATAGAACTGGGACATAAGGTCAGGGTGGTGACGGCCATAGATCCTGTATTTCTGGAAACCATTGGATGGAACGGGAATATAGATATTGCACAGGTTGCTTACCCCGGCACAAAGGGATTGAAAAAACTGATATTGCTGAAGAACCATCGCCAAACGCTCGCCGACAATATGCAAAGTTTCAAGCCAGACATTGTCTACGAACGCTTTTCCTTCATTTCAGCAGCGATGGCCTCAATTTCCGCGAGATTTCCAGTGCCATACTGCATCGAACTAAACGGCATTCCTAACGATGAAAATGCCTTAGCCGGGAAAAAACGCTTTATCGAAACATTGATGGGCTTGCTGCAACTCTATGCTTACAGGCGAGCGGACAGAATGATCACTGTGACCGGAAGGATAAGAGACTGGGCCATAGCCGAATACGGCATAGATTCAGCCACGGTCAAATATCTGCCGAACGGTGTTAACATTGAAAGATTCAAACCCTTTGTACAAGCGGAATGCAGGCGGGAGTTCAGCGTTCCTGAAGATGCCTTCGCAGTGGGTTATCTCGGGAGTCTTTTCCCATGGCAGGATATAGATATGATGATTGATCTGGCTCCCCGGCTCAAACGAAGGATACCTGAACTATATTTTCTGGTCGGCGGTGGACAGGAGCCCTTATGGAGCGAACTCAAGGAGAAAACCGAGGCCGCGGGAGTGAAAGATTATTTCAGGCTTCTCGGCCAAATACACTGGGACAAGGCCGCAAGGTTTATTTCATGCTTTGATGTTGCAGTCTCACCATTGAAGCATATAGGATCCGGCTACGAGCTCTCACCCCAGAAAGTTGCGGCATATCTCGCCTGCGGCATACCTCTGATAGCCGCCGATATGCCCGGGGAAATCAACAATATATTCAGCCAGGCCGATGTGGGGATGAAATATAAAACTGAGAACTCCGCAT
This sequence comes from uncultured Victivallales bacterium, assembly GCA_964530455.1. Classification (GTDB taxonomy): domain Bacteria; phylum Verrucomicrobiota; class Lentisphaeria; order Victivallales; family CAZGYO01; genus CAZGYO01. Next base: position 907 of record CAZGYO010000185.1, on the reverse strand, counting down.
CCTTTGAAGAGTGCCTTTTGAGTATTTACCGATTGCCCCCCGGGCATCGGGCCCGAATGGGAAAAAACGGGAGGGATCTTGTCTTGAAAAAATATACATGGAAACAAATAGTGTCCAATACACTGGAGTTTGCCGGGAAATAACATGAAAGAGGAAAAAACAAGGTTTGCGACAATAATAACGCGCTTGGTCCGCGGAGGGGCACAGTATATTGCACTCCATGTCCACGCCTCGCTCTCAGAAGAGAAATTCGAAAAATTTTTCATTTACGGTAATAACGATAATAGCTCGGAAGGCGATTATTATGACCTGACTTCAGAGAAGGATATCGCTCCGGTGCTGATACCGGAACTGGTTCGGGATATCAGGCCTGTTAAGGACCTCATCGCCTTTTTTAAAATATACAGGTTTCTCAGGAAACACAGGATCCAAGTACTTTTCAGCAACACCTCCAAAGCTGGAATAATTGGAAGATTTGCCGCGTATTTTGCAGGGGTTAAAATTATCCTTCACTGTCCCCATGGTCATATCTTTGCCGAGAACAGCTACATCGTCGGAGTCAGCGGCTTCCCCCTCCGCAAACGGCTTTTCCTCCTGCTCGAAAGGACTGCCGCAAAAGTCACCACCAAGCTTGTCGCTTATACTCGGAAGGAGGTAAGAGAGCTTCTGGAGTTGAAGATCGGTAAAAAAGAGCAGTACAGGGTGATTAACAACGCCCTCGACATAGGCAGATTCAGATCAAGCCTGATTCCTGCAGAAAAGCTCAAAGACAAGCTTGACATATCAAAAGATAGAAACGTGATCGGCATTGTTGGAAGGCTCAGCGCCGAAAAAGGGCATACAGTGTTGTTCAAGGTAGTTGCGGAACTTAAAAAGAAATACAAGGACATCTGTCTTTTGGTTGTCG
>CAZGYO010000184.1:0-5694 GCA_964530455.1 uncultured Victivallales bacterium | reverse complement strand
ACCCGCTTTGTTTTCAAGCCGGGGGTGTTGCACTTGTATTTTGAATTCACGATGGAAGGGGACAGGGATCACCCTACCTTTTCCAGGGATCATTCACCACAAGCGGCGGGACCGGACAGGGCCCCACAAGGATAATCGGAATCGTTCCCGTCGAGGAGGACGGCTCCGCTTCGTTCAGGGTCCCGGCGGATATGGCCGTCTACTTCCAGGCACTCGATAAGGATTTCCGCGGAATACAGCGGATGCGTACCCATGTCGAGTTCATGCGCGGAGAGTTCCGCGGATGCATCGGGTGTCACGAAACCCGCGAGTATACCGTCAAACTGCGCAACAAGGGAATGGCGCTCGACAAGAAACCGGTTATGCCCGACCCGCCGCCCTGGGGCGCGAACAGCTATATCAGCTACCAGGATATGATCCAGCCCGTTTTCGAAAAGAAATGCGTCAAGTGCCACAGCGGAGCAAAACCCAAGGGCGGAATTGATCTCACGGCCAAAAAGGACAAGAAAGGTTACATGGAGAGTTACCGCAGTCTCTTCGGCGTGCCGAAAGGCAAGCCGATTCCGAGATCGTTCAGAAAAAGCCTGAACCCGACTTGGGACGCTATGACTAAAAAAGTCGCGTTCTTCCTCAACGAAACCAAGGGCGAAGTTACCAAACCATACCAGTTCGGGTCGCCGCAGGCGCCGGTAGCCACAAAACTGGTAAAGGATCCCGAACACCGGAAGCTCCTGACCGATGACGAAATGAGGCTCATCATGGCCTGGCTCGATGTCAGGGCCCCGTACACCGATTCCTACTACCGGGGAAAACAGACCCTGAAAATTACGCCGCCCGACCCCTTCGGCGACAGCCGTGAGTGGAAGGTTACGAAATAATGCATATCCCGCCCGGCGGGATCTGCATAAGTGCAGCAAAGCTGCTCATGTAGATTTTTAAGAAAAATATATATTAAGGAAAATAAGTGACTGAGAAACAAAATCTGAAAATGCTGTGTTCAGCCGCCGTGATCCTTTTTGCCGCCGCGGGCTTTGTCCGCGCGCAGGGTGACGGCTGGGTGAACGTTTCCGACAAGCTCACAAACAGCCTGCCCGATTACGACGACAGCGTACCGGGCGCGCGCCGCATCGGCGGAATCGCGGTTGACAGACATACGGGGGATGTCATCGCCGGGCTTAACGGCCCTCCGTTCGGGCTATACCGAAGCAAGGATGCCGGCGCGACCTGGCAGCGTATAGACGGCGGAAACGTAGCCGGAGGATGGACACGTTCCTACAGCATTCAGGTCGGCCAGGACAAACCCGGCCGCATCGCCGCGTTCCGCGTCGGCCCACCGGCGCCAACGGGCGATAGGGGAAAAGCAGAGCCGAGTTCGGCATATACGCTCGACGGCGGCAAGACCTGGACCCAGATCAAAAACGTCAGACGTGTTCAGGGTTTTTCCGGCATGCCTCACGGCATGATCGACTGGACGTCGGATCCTGTCACAATCGTGAGCCAAGGCCGCTCACGCCCGGAAATACAGGTTACCCGGGACGACGGGGAAAAATGGGAGAAACTGAAAACAAAGAAAATAAGTGGATTGATAGATTTCGGCCGACAACTGAAATACCAGCGCAAACACGATAAACGCCACGAATCAATTATTCACGGCTATGGGATTACCGGAAAAGCGTTGCTCTTCGGCAAGGTCGACGGCATATACCGCTCTGAAGACGACGGGAAAACACTGAACAAGGTCTCGGATTTCATTGCCACGGGCATAACTCCGATAGCTTTCGGCGGAAAACTCTACTGGGCCACCGAAAAAGGCGTAGCAGTCTCTCCCGATGAAGGCAAGTCATGGTCGATATACGGCTCGGAACTCCCGAACGTCCGTAAAGGCCCTTTCTTCGGAAAAGACCCAAGCGCCATGGTGGTCGTCACCGATGACGGCGTGTTCAAGACAGTAGATTCAGCACAGACCTGGACGAAGGTCAGCGAACTATACACCGTGCCCGATGCATACAGGCTCGACTGGCCGCCCGTGCTGCTCAGGACCGACTACGCCTGGGATCATACAAGAAACCTGCTCTACGTCGCGGGATTCGCGGGTTCAGCATACAAAAAGGAGATAAAATGATGACAGGAATCAGATATATCGGTTTGATCGGCCTGATCGGCCTGATCAATATATCCGCTAATGCCCAGCAGCAACCCCTGCAATGGCATGCCAACCTCGGCCGCAACATGTATGTCGACGCCGAAGGTCTTCCCGATCATATCGGCGAAGACAACCTTCTCTGGAAATTCGAGATGAAGAAAGGGTCATTCTTCAATATCCCCACCGTTTACAATGGCCGCGTCTATTTAGGACTCAAAGGCAACTGTTTTGAAGGTATGTCTAAAAGAAACGGCGTACTGCTCTGCCTTGACCTGCATACCGGCAAAAAAATATGGCTCAAAGACCTCGAAAACGGCGGCGGATACGGCCTCGCGGACGTGCCGGTGATCGACGGTGAACGCATCTACGTGCGTACCCCGGGGGAGAACCAGCTCATTTGCCTGAATATGGACGGTGAGTTCGTCTGGAAAACAAGCCTGAGCCGGGATTATTCGCTTACACGTATGCACGGGCCGGCGGGTACCGGGCTGCTCATCGGCGAACAACTCTGGTGGCCCACCGGCCACGCCCCGGGCAGCGACTGCGTTAACTGGGAAACAAACTCACTCGAGGCGCCATTTCACCCGAATATAATGGTTTTCGACAGGAAGACCGGCAAACTCGTGGCCGAGGACGATCTGGAAATCGGCCCTGTACAGCACGGACAGTGGAGTTCGCTCTCATCCGGCGTCGTCAACGGCAAAAGGCTCGTTTTTTTCGGAGACGCTTTCGGATACGTCCACGCCTTCGATGTACCGGAAACAGGACCCGCCGCCGCCGAAAATCCCGCTACCCTCAAAGAGGTGTGGAGATGCGATGCTAACCCGCGCACATACCGCTACTACGAGGACGGGTCAATGCAGCCCTACGCAGGATGGATGGGGAATTGCGGGCCAAAGGAAAGCGGACCCTGCGAAGTTATCGCCCCACCCGTGTTCCACGACGGAAAACTGTACGTGACCATATCCAGGGACGCTCACTACAGCGTCGTCAAAAGGGACAAGAACGATCCGCACTCCAAGCACCGCCGCTGGGGCGCCGGCGCTATAACCTGCATCAATCCGAACGGCGAAGGCGATATAACCGGAACCAACAAGATATGGGAGAACACACAGGTCAACCGCACCTTCTGTCCGCCCTCGATCGCATACGGCCTGATATTTTTCGCAGACCATTCCGGCTACGTAAACTGTCTTGACCAGAATACCGGTGAACTCATATGGAAATTCGATAACCAATGCGAGATATGGAACTATTTCCAGGTGGTTGCCGACAGAAAGATATACGTGACAAGTGAACAGGACGGATTCTTCATTATAAACGCAACCCGCGAGGGCGGCAAGGTCTTCCATACCACCCTCGACGCAAAAAACAACCCGACTGTAGGCATCACCGACGGCATGATAATCGTAGGCACGGGAAAGTCAATTTCCGCGTACAAAGGCCCCGGATACAAGGCGCCATAGTTTTGATGAGGTCGAGGTCAATAATGCGGACCTGAGACCCGGTTAACGTACATATTCAGTGAAACACGTCGGGGTCGCGGTTGACCCGAGCAAACGTAGCTCGAGCGTCTCGCTTGAGTATAAATCATTGTCGGCAGGACAATGATTTGCGGCAATTTTGCGCATTTCGCAAAACCCACAAAAAACTTAAAATAGGAGGAGCCGTAACATGAAGACTATGCAGTTCAAATACTCTCTGTTCCTTCTGCTGCTTCTCCCTGCTTTTGCATTGACCGCGGAAGATTCCCGCCGGCTACCGTTCTGCCCGGGGCCGAGCGTATACGAGACCATGAACAGGAAATGGCTGAAGACGATGAAAAAGCAGGCGGAAACCCCGGGCCTGGTCAGGAAAGCCCTGGCCGGCCCGCTGAGGGATGTTCAGGAGATAGTCTTCGCCGTCAGACAGCGCGGATCAGGCCATTTCTATGAGACCTTCGGACACGATTTTCGTCTCCCCGAATCATTCTCGCACAGCCCGGGAGGCGGCCGGCTTTGCCGGCTTGATCTCAGAACCGGTGAAGTCCGTGTGATCATAGATGATCCTGAAGGCGCCCTGCGCGACCCGCGTATTTCATACGATGCCGATAGAATACTTTTCGCCTGGAGAAAGTCCGGCAAGGATCTGTATCACATTTACGAAACAAGCATCGACGGCTCGAGCACACGGCAGATAACCGACGGCGAAAACGGCCGTTTCGACGATGTCGAGCCCGTTTATCTTCCCGATGGTGATATAATGTTCGTCTCAAGCAGGGCTAGACGCGGTGTTCCGTGCTGGACCACTCAGGTCGGCCTCTGTTTTCGATGCGGCCCCGACGGTGCGGATGTCAGGATGGTGTCAAACGGCATTGAGCACGAAATTTCCCCCTGGGTCCTGCCGGACGGAAGAATAGTGTATACGCGTTGGGAGTATGTAAACCGCTCCGCAACCGCTTTTCACCACCTCTGGACATTCAATCCCGATGGTACCGCCGCCATGGCATTCTACGGAAACCAGCATCCGGGTTTTGCGATAACAGAAGCGAAAAACATTCCGGGCACGAGGAATGTTCTTGCCGTTTTCGGTTCCGGACACGGAAATAACGAGAGGGAGGGATTCCTCGCGGTAATAGATCCCCGCGCGGGCCCCGACGACAAGGAGGCTGCGCCGATTGTATGTACAGGATATCCGGAACACGTGAAGGATCCGGAATGCTGGCGCGATCCGCACCCTCTGGACAGGGAGTTTTTTCTTGTGGCCTGCGAGGACAGGATCTATATCATGAACAACAGGGGTGAATTCGAAACTCTCTACAAGCTGGGAGATTCTCTGAAGGTATCCGCCAGGGGGCCCTGGAAAACATGGGTGCATGAACCCTGCGTTCTGCAGCCGCGTCGACGGGAGCCGGTCATCCCGGACAGGGTGGACTACGACAGAGAAAACGGATTGCTTATCCTTCAGAATGTCAAGGTCTCGCGCGACCAGCGCGTTGAAAGCACGGGTACGGCAATTGAAAAGCTTCTCATGGTCGAGGTACTACCCATGCCGGTCAGCATGAGCTGGACCGCGGACAGCGCTTTCGTGACGAATTCCAGCTACAATGTCAAACGCATACTCGGCACCGTGCCCGTATATGAAGACGGGTCGGCATACATGGAAGTCCCGGCAATGCGCCCCGTCTACTTCGTCGCGCTCGACAAAAACAACCGCCCTGTCAAATCTATGGACAGTTTCACCTCAGTCATGCCCGGAGAAACAGCAAGCTGCGTCGGATGCCATGAAAACCGCACTCTCGCACCTGAACGCATCACGCGGGGAACTTTGATGGCCCTCAAGCAGGATCCGGACAAAGTCCGGTCGGTCCCGGAAATGCCGCCACGCGGAATATTCCATTTTCCGCGCGATATTCAGCCGATCTTCAGTAAACACTGCGTGAAATGTCATAACTATAATAAGTTCGCCGGAGACATCGTCCTTACCGAAGACCGCGGCGTGCGTTTCTACAACTCCCTCGCCTTTCTGAAAGGTAACTATTCAGGTACCCCAACCTCGCTCGGTCCGAGCAT
>CAZGYO010000183.1:0-5723 GCA_964530455.1 uncultured Victivallales bacterium | reverse complement strand
CTCCGCTGAAAGCGCGCTGACTGCTCTTCTGGCTGATGCCGTTCATGACCGCGCTGTCCACTTCCGGGAGAACACCCTCGATCTGTTCCGCGAGATAAACGCGCTTGTGCTTCTTGAAAACAAACGAAACGAGGAACGGGAACCAGGCGGCAGCCTGAAGGCCGATGCCAACAGGCTCCATTCAATATCAAGCGCTGCAATCGCGGATATGAAGGCAGAGCATTTTGAACACGGGGAACTGTTCGCTCAGAACTGCGCCGAAGCGGCGGACACTCTGAACTCCCTCAAGACGCAAATACAGTTCCGACTGGAAAACGAACTGGGGCACACCGAGATATGGCAGCGACAGAGCACCTTTTTCTTCAACAGGCTTCAATACCTGCTTGTCACGTTCTTCATTCTCAGCACGCTTTTCACAGTGGCGGCGTCGATGCTTTTCGGAAATATCCTCAAATCCTCGATCAGAAAACTCACCGAGGGGACGCAGGAAATAAGCGGGGGAAACCTGGACTACCGGTTCACGCAGATCCAGAGCGACGAGATCGGCAAACTCATGTACGACTTCAACCTGATGGCGCGCAGGCTGCAGAAACAGACAGAGGAACTGCAGGCGGCGAACAGGGAACTTGAGTTGCAGGCTAGCGAGCTGATCGACGCAAACGCCCACAAGGACCGTTTTCTTGCAAATATGAGCCACGAACTTCGGACACCTTTAAACTCCATAATAGGTTTTTCAGACCTGATCGCCGCATCGGGCAAAAGCGATACCAAGACATTGTCTCACGCGAAACGAATACTCTCTGCGGCGGAGCATCTTCTTGAACTGATAACCGATCTTCTCGAAGTCGCCAGGATAGACGCCGGTGTCCTGGCGCCGCAAGCGGAGACCTTTGATGTCCGCGAATGCGCTGAAAACGCGGTCGGTATGCTCAGGCCGCTCGCCGACGGGAAGAAGATAGATTTTTCGCTGGAAGCACCCGATGTCCTGGAGGTCTTGGCGGACAGAAGGATGATTCGCCAGACGCTTTTGAACCTTCTCGGAAACGCGCTGAAATTCACCGCGGAGGGAACCGTCTCTCTGAAGCTGGAACACAAAGGCGGGAAAAACCTTCTTATCGAAGTGTCCGACACGGGTATCGGGATCGATCCCGAAAACCAAAGGCTGATCTTCAGGGATTTTCACCGGGTCGAAACAGGACTCACAAGCAATTATGAAGGCGTAGGGCTGGGACTTACACTGACCAAACGCTTTATTGAAATGCACGGCGGAACCATTACCTTAAAAAGCGAAATGGGCAAGGGCAGCACCTTTACTGTCCGCATGCCCGTAGTCAAACAACAAAATGAAAGGAAAGACAATGAAAACCAAGCATCAATTTAAAACAGCGCCCGCGCTTGTCGTCGCTGTATTCGCACTTTCGCTGTCATCGTGCAAAACCCGGCCCCCTGCTCCGGCGCCAGGCGATTCAATATCACCGGGACCCGCAGCCGCTGTCACCGCCGGTGAAACGGGAAAGCAGAAAGCTGAAATCGTCCTTAAATCAATACTCGAAGGAATGCGGAACGACGACTACTCGGTCTATTCCGCGCATTTCGCGGAAGGACTGAAAAAGGAACTTACGGAGGAAAAGTTCAAAAAAACCAACGAGGCCATAAAAAAGCAGCTTGGCAACTGCAGCGAACACCAGTTTCTCGGAAAAATGAAGAAAAACGTTTTTGACGTGTTCCTCTGGAAAGCGCAGTTTACCGGCACTGAAGACGAATCACTGATACGACTTGTCCTGGGGCAGGTTGACGACCAGTATAGGGTTTTCGGATTCTGGATACAGTAAATTCTTCTCCGCAAACAAAAGGGCATTTGTCCGGTAAAAGGCAATGCCTCCCCATGCTTCGCATTTAACCCCGTTATTTCATGAAAAATCAATATTTCAGGGTCACGGAGAGTTTTAAAATTGGCTCTATGCCCAGTTTATTAACAGGTTATATGAATTAAAAAATGTAATTTAAAGGAACAAAAGGATATCGCAATGAAGACAGTCAAGGAAGGAATACACCGACTTTTCGAGGAAGACCCGGAAACAGCAAAGTACGTCTCGGGAATGCTTGATGATTTGAGAAAAAGGGGCATGGACGCGGTAAGGGAATACAGTGAAAAATTTGACGACTGGAGCCCCGCGAATTTCGAGCTGAGCGACAAGGAGATTGACGAAGCCCTCGGCGCGTGCGATGAACAGCTTTTAGAGGACACGGATTTCTGCCAGAACAACGTCAGAATATTCGCGGAAGCCCAACTCGGCACGATGAGCGCCCTGGAAGTCGAAATACGCCCCGGAGTCACTCTCGGCCACAAGCATATCCCCATGGACTGCGTCGGGAGCTATGTTCCCGGCGGACGCTATCCCATGTTCGGCTCGGCACAGATGAGCATAATTCCCGCGAAGGTAGCGGGTGTCGATACGGTTGTCGCATGCACTCCTCCGGTCAAAGGCAAGGGTTACTATCCTGCGACTATAAACGCAATCAAGAAAGCAGGCGCCGACCGAATATTCGTTCTTGGCGGTGTCCAGGCGTTCGCGCTGATGGCTTTCGGCATGGATATGGTTCCTGCCGCGGACATGCTCTGCGGAGCCGGCAACAAGTTTGTAGCCGAGGCAAAAAGGCAGCTCTTCGGCCAATGCGGGATAGATTTGCTGGCGGGGCCCACGGAGATCGCTGTGATAGCCGACAACAGCGCGGACCCGTCGCTGGTGGCATGCGACATACTCGGCCAGGCCGAACACGACCCGAACAGCGGACAGCTTCTGGTCTGTCTCGATGAAGCCTTCGCGCATGAAACTCTTTCCGAGCTCGAAAGACAGCTTGAAGACCTGCCGACAAAGGATATAGCCGCTATTTCCTGGGAGAAGAACGGAAAAATATATGTAGCGGAAGACGAGGACGAGGCTATAAAAATATCCGACGACTACGCCCCGGAACACCTTGAACTCCACGTCTCCGACGTCGACTACTATTTCGAACGGCTTAAAAACTACGGATCACTCTTCATAGGGGAGGAGACGACGGTAGCCTATGGCGACAAGTCGATAGGGACAAACCATATTCTTCCCACCGGCCGTTCAGCCAGATACACCGGCGGGGTCTGGGTCGGAAAATTCCTCAAGACCGTCACCTACCAGAAAATGACACCGGAAGCCAGTGTCGAGATCGGCAGGGTCACGGAAAGACAGTGCAGAATAGAAAAGATGCTGGCCCACGGCATCACCGCCTCCGAACGGGTGAAACGATATACATCCTGACCCGGGGCGGCTCTGCGCCTGATCAAAAATCAAAAGTGAAACAGTCCTTTTTGCTGTCGAAATCGACGCGCAGGGTCTTTCCTTCCTGCTCACCCTTTTCGACAATCAGCCTGGCCACCGGATTCTCTATTTCCCTGGTTATGACCCGTTTCAGCGGTCTGGCGCCATAGACCGGATCGTATCCCCTGGCGGCCAGTTTTTCGACAGCCTCCTCGCTGATGTCCAGTTTCATCTTCTTGGCGCCGAGCCTTTCGGCAAGCATATTGAGTTGTATTTTTACGATACTCTGTATTTCCTCTCTTGATAGAGGCTTGAACACGAGCACCTCGTCGATACGGTTCAGAAACTCCGGCCTGAAAACCCCGCGCAGGGCAGTCATCAGCTTTTCCCTGTTTCCCTCCACATCTTCGGGGTTTTCCTGTATGAGTTCGCTGCCAACGTTCGATGTCATGATTATTATCGTGTTCTTGAAATCGACAGTCCTTCCCTGCGAGTCGGTTATCCGCCCGTCATCGAGTATCTGCAGAAAGATGTGAAAGACATCAGGATGCGCCTTTTCTATTTCGTCGAAAAGGATTACCGAGTAAGGGCGCCTCCGAACGGCCTCCGAGAGCTGGCCGCCCTCGTCGTAACCGATATATCCGGGAGGAGCGCCGACAAGCCTGGAGACAGAATGCTTCTCCATGTACTCGGACATGTCCACACGGATCATTGCGCGTTCGTCGTCGAAAAGAACCTCGGCGAGAGACTTCGCAAGCTCGGTCTTGCCGACACCTGTCGGTCCCAGGAATATGAAGGACGCAACCGGACGGGCCGGATCCTTCAGATCCGCCCTCGCCCTCAAAACGGCATTGGATACGGCGTTGACGGCTTCGTCCTGCCCGACTACTCTCCCGTGAATCTGCTCGGGCATGGAAAGTATCTTTTCGCGTTCCGACTGGATCAGCTTCCGCACGGGAATGTTCGTCCAGCGGCTTACAATCACGGCCACTTCCTCTTCGGTCACCTCCTCCTTGAGAAGACGGTTCTGTTTCCCGTCACCCAGTTTTTTCTCGGCGTCTTCCATCTGCGCCTCCAGACGCGGCAGTGTGCCGTGTCTGAGTTCCGCCGCTTTTTCAAGGTCGTATTCGCGTTCGGCCCTCTCCAGATTCTGACGCGCAAGCTCAATGCTCTGCCTGAGAGCCTGTAATTCTGAAATCGAACTTTTTTCCCTGTCCCAGCGCGCGCGCAGATCCCTGCTGTCCTCTTTAAGGCCGGCAAGTTCCTCCTCCAGCCTCTCGCGCCTTTCGACTGATGCCTTGTCCTTCTCCTTTTTAAGTCCGGTTATCTCAATCTCCAGCTGCATTATCCGCCGTTCAACCTCGTCTATCTCGACAGGTCGGCTGTCCATCTCCGTTCTCAGACCGGCGCCAGCCTCGTCTATAAGGTCTATCGCCTTGTCGGGAAGGAAGCGGTCGGTGATGTATCTCTCCGAAAGCACCGCCGCCGCTACCAGCGCTGAATCCTGTATCTTTACTCCGTGATGTATCTCGTAACGTTCCCTGAGCCCACGGAGAATCGAGATTGTGTCCTCTATCCCGGGCTCAGAGATCAGCACGGACTGGAACCTGCGTTCAAGCGCGGCGTCCTTCTCTATGTGCTTCCTGTACTCGTCAAGGGTTGTCGCGCCTATGCAATGGAGTTCCCCTCTGGCAAGCATCGGTTTGAGCAGGTTTCCGGCATCCATTGCGCCTTCGGCGGCCCCAGCGCCGACAACGGTGTGCAGTTCGTCTATAAACAGAATGACTTCCCCTTCCCTTTCAGCAACCTCCTTGAGAACGGCCTTGAGTCTTTCCTCAAACTCTCCCCTGTATTTCGCTCCGGCTATCAGTGCCCCCATGTCAAGGGCCATTATGCTTCTGTTCTTCAGCCCTTCGGGCACGTCGCCCCTGACGATGCGGATGGCCAGTCCCTCCACTATTGCCGTCTTCCCGACACCGGGATCACCTATCAGGACGGGGTTGTTTTTTGTCCTGCGCGAGAGTATCTGTATAACCCGCCTTATCTCCTCGTCGCGGCCTATAACCGGGTCGAGCTTGTCATCCAGAGCCAGCTCGGTCAAATCCCGGCCGTATTTCTCCAGCGCCTGAAATGTGTTCTCCGGGGTTTCCGAAACCACTTTGTTGCCACCGCGAAGTTCCTTTACGGCTTCAAGCAGTTTTCCAGTCTCTATCCCGTGTTTTTTCGCGATTTCCGCAGACTCACCGTCAGCCTCGAGTATCCCTGCCAGCAGACATTCAACGCTTACAAACTCGTCCCCGAGTTTTTCCGCCGTCTCGGTCGCCTTCTGTAGAGCCGAGGAAAAATTTCTGGAAGCATAGACCTGGTCCGCGCCGGCCTGCCGCAGCAGGCGCACGGCCGGACGCCGGTAGGACCGCGCGCACTCGT
>CAZGYO010000182.1:0-5766 GCA_964530455.1 uncultured Victivallales bacterium | reverse complement strand
CCCGAAAGAGGTCTTTTTCAGCTCAAGTGTTGCACTTCAAACTTGAAACCGCCTGACTTATAAACAAAAATAATTTTCCAGCGCCACAAAACGTACTTTTTGAGAGTTTGAGGCCCCTCACCGATGAGGATCATGCGGGCACTCCAGCCATTTCCAGACACCAGAATCGGACCAGCAATGGCCCCCTGTGTGTAATTCGAGCAGTGGCTCACGGCATCCCAGCGCCGAGGCAGCCTGGCGGGCGGTCTCGAACGCCGCGCACACCAGTTCCGGCGGACAACCCGAATCCTCCAGGCCTGATTGCACATAAAGCGGGCGAGGCGGTATCAGCGCCGCCAGCTCCCCACGGTCGGCCAGGGTTAGTTGACCCGGAACGAGGTTACAGCTGCATCCGACGGAGGTTTCCGCATAGTTCTTCAGGAAGGAGGCGACCACCGCGAATTGCACCCGCTCATCCATGGCGGCCAACCAAAGCGCAGAACCGCCGCCGCCGGATAAGCCGATTGTCCCGATCGGCCGGTTCCTGCCCCAATCTTCTGCCTGCAGCCAGTCGACTAACCGCATGCTGTCCCACACATGCAACGCTTTGAGACTCAGTCCGGCCGCGATCGCGGAAGCATTGACCCGCCGACAGGAATCATTTCCGATGGAAAGCTCACCAAATCCACGCATATCGGGCACGACCGTGACATATCCGAGTTCGGCCGCTTTTCTACCATAGTCATAATTCAAACGTGCAATCCGGGCCGCCCCCTCGTCGTCGCGGGGAACGCCGGCTACTTCATCTTTCCCTCTGCCATGGCCATGGAAGGCAATGATGACTTCATTCCGTATGCGGTCCTTCGGTTTCAAAAGGTAAACCGGCAACCAAAAATCCGTTGCCGTCCGGACTTCCACTCGATGCTGAATGAATCGGCCGCGGTCGGCCCCATCATCCCATCGCGCTTCGGGTTCACACCGCCAAGATTCAAGGCTGGCCAGGCCGCTACAGAGCGCCAGCTTTTCGCGCAAGTTCTTTTGCCAATCACGGAAGCGAATCGGATCAGTGGGCAGAGGGCGAAATTGCGGCGTAACGCAAGCGGAAGGGTCAAGCATTTTGGCAGATCTCCTGGAGCCAATTACTAATAATTAATAGGATTTTTGTTTTTTTCACTCTTAGGAGCCAATTTCAAAACTGGCTCTTAGACAGGATAGGGCTGTAACTGTAAAAAATCAAGCCGTGCATGCGAAATCCGCAGGAAAGGTCATGAAATAACGGGGCTATACCAGCCATGATCCTGAAAAAACTTGATCAATAGAAGCTTTTCGATGGACTTCACTTGACTAGTGCAGTTTTTAAATTAAGTTTCGAGCCTTTGGTCTTTGTTATCGGATTTCCGATCCCCGGTGGGGTTCCCGAGCGGTCAAAGGGGGCAGACTGTAAATCTGCTGGCGACGCCTTCGAAGGTTCGAATCCTTCCCCCACCACCATCTACAACACAAAGACGATAAGCTGCATCGCACTGGTCATAAAGATATTAACTCCTGTTTCTGCAATTTAACTGCTTCATTCAGGAGCCAATTTCAAAACTCTCCGCGGGGGCTCCGCCACTCGAAATCACACGGGAATAGACATCGTAAAAGTGCTTCCATGCCCCTGCTCGCTTTCAACACCGACCTCCCCTTTATGAAGCGTAACAATATGCTTCACGATAGCAAGGCCGAGTCCCGTGCCGCCAAGCCTTCTGCTTCTAGCCTTGTCCACACGGTAGAAGCGCTCGAAAATACGAGGGAGATGGTCGGACGGGATACCGCAGCCGTCGTCGGTCACTGAGATAGAAACACGGTCGTCCTTTTTCTTTGCCGAGACTTCGACCCTGCCCCCGATCTCCGTATATTTCAGCGCGTTGTCAACCAGGTTGACAAGCGCCTGTTCCAGGAGCAGGCTGTTGACTCTCGCATCAAGTCCTTTCCCGCAATCAACGGATATTGATATGTCCTTCTCCAGCGCCCTTCTTCTGCATATTTCACACGCATTCTCAATTATTGGCCTGATATCAGTCTTTTCATAGCGGTCTTCGCCGGATTCCTGTTCCTGGTCCTCGACAGAGGCCAAACTGAGAATGTCCTCGATAATGGCGCTGAGACGCTCGGTGTGCTTGTGGATTATTTCCAGAAAACGCTCAGTATCCTTCTTCTTTGCCCCTCCTCCCATTATCGTCTCGACCGAACCCTTTATCGCCGTCAGCGGCGTCTTGAGTTCGTGGGAAACATTGGCGACGAAGTCCCTGCGCATCCTCTCAAGTTTCACCAGCTTTGTGACGTCATTGAGCACCAGCAGAGCGCCTATACAGCGCTTCCCGTTTATATCCATCAAAGGTGTCCCGATTCCACGAATATGGTATTCCCGGTCCATTTCGCAGATAAGGAATTCGCGTTCCTCAACCTCCTTCTTTTCGAGAAGGGAGGTGACGAACTGCTGTATTTCAGTGTTCCTTACAAGCTCTCTGAAAAGTCTGCCGGAATTGTCCTTGCGTATTTTAAGCAGCTTTTCCGCCGCGCGGTTTACGCTTATTATTTTTTCATCCGCATCCACGGCAATAACCCCCTCGACCATGCTGGAAAGGATCGCTCCCTGTTCCGTGTTCTTTTCGGTAATCTCTGTGATCCTGTTCTGTATCTCCCCGGCCATCAGGTTCATGCTGTCAACAAGGTCATCGATCTCCTCGGTCCCGTAATGCCGAATGCGGCCCTCGAAGCGCCCTTCGGCAATTTGAAACGCCTTCTGTTTGAGTTCCTCTATGGGATAGCTGAATTTCCTGGACAAAACGATACTCAGGATTCCTCCGATCAATGCTATAATCAGTCCCCCGACAAGGATCTTCCTGTTGATGGAATACAAAGTCTTGTCGATAAGGGTAAGGGGAACTGAAACACGGAGCACCGCATCAACGGAACCGCCCTCTCCTCTCACGGGAACAGCCACGTACATCATTTCTGTCTCGATGGTGGAACTGTATCTCACCGAATCCCCCATCTCGCCCTGGCAGGCCTTCCTTATCTCGGGCCGTCCTCCGTGATTCTCCATCCCCGCCGGATCCTCCTCGGAATCCATTAGAACAACCCCGTTCCTGTCAACCAGAGTAATTCTTGTGGAGATATCGCGACTCAGGTTTCGCAAGACTTCCGACAGAAGAGCAATGCGATTTTGGCGGAAAAGATCTTCCGTCCGGGACTGCAGAATAAGCGCACGCTTTATAAGGTCGGCCCTCGTCCTGTTATAATAGAAATCGCGCAGGGAATGCGAAGAAAACCATATCACCGCGACAACCGCGAGGACAATAAGACTCAGATAATACAGATACAACTGGTAAGCTAGCTTCTTTCGCATTGTTTTACCCGGAACCTCTTCAATCCCTGAAGCGGTATCCTACTCCTCTGATGGTCTCTATATTTTCGGCCGCCTTGCCCAGTTTTTTCCTCAATCCAACCACCTGGACATCGATGGCGCGCTCCGTCACCGGGTAGTCGTCCCCCTTGACCTTGTTGACAATCTGGTTTCTCGTAAAAACCCATCCAGGCCTTCTTGCAAGACAGTACAGAATCTCGAATTCCGAAAAGGTAAGTTCTATGTTCTTGCCCCTGAACAGCACTTCACGGCGCCCAGGATTGATGACCAGCGCCCCCCTTTTAAGCACGTCCTCCCCGGCTTCCGCCGACGCGGAGGCCCTTCGCAATACGGCCTTCACACGTGCAATCAGCACCTTGGGGCTGAAAGGTTTTGTGATATAGTCGTCCGCTCCGAGTTCGAGCCCGCTGACAATGTCGGATTCGTCCCCTTTCGCTGTCAGCATGACAACCGGTATATGCGAGGTTTTCGTGTCGTTCTTCAAACGCCTGCATACATCAAGACCATCGATGCCGGGAAGCATAAGATCGAGAATTATGAGTTCGGGCATTCTCTCCTTGGCTTTACGGATGCAATCCTCCCCAGTCTCGACGCCGATCACGTCGTAGCCTTCGCGCTTGAGATTGAACCTCACTAATTCGAGTATGTCTTCCTCGTCGTCGACAACCAGTATTTTTCCTTTAGGCATGGCGTTTCTCCGGTGTATGTTTTTTATCCTTGGAGCCGGTTTCAAAATTCCGCGTGAACCGCGTTGGGTCTCCTTTGGGCGGCAGGCTCTTTTTGCCTGAATGCCGCGCGGCCACGGAGAGTTTTGAAATTGGCTCTCCTTAAAAAACATTAGCGACATATACGGAAAAATGGAAACCTCAAACGCAATTTCTAATATATATTTAACATCTTCCAAACCCGACTCTTACAGGCCAAGCGCGCTTTTTACCGATTTCACCGTTATTTCAGCAAGCTCATCGAGTACGGAATTGCCTGTATTCAACGGCGGGAGAAAATATATCGTATCTCCCAGCGGCCTGAGCAGCGCGCCGTTCCCGACGGCCTTTTTAAATACGCTCAGACCTGTCCTTCTGCCGGAATCGAACGGCTTGCCGCTGAACGGGTCGACAATATCAGCCGCCACAAGGAACCCCACGGAACGAAGATTCTTCAGGGCACCGGTTTCGCGGGCTACATGCTCCATTCTTTTCCTGAGCGCGGGAGAACGCTCTCTTACGGATTCGAATATTTTTTCCTCTTCGTATATCGACAGCGCCTTCAAGGCGGCAGCGGCGCCGGGAGCGTAACCTGAATACGTGTTTGAATGCAGAAAGGCTCTGCCGCTGCTGTAGTCATCGTAGAAAGCATCGTAGACATGTTGCGGAACCAGCACCGCGGACATCGGAGTCCAGCCGGCGGTAAGACCTTTGGACAGGCAGACAAAATCCGGCTCTATACCGGCGTGCCAACACGCCAGCGTGAGTCCTGTCCTGCCGAATCCTGTCATTATTTCGTCGGCGATGAGATGCACTTTGTTTTCAGCGGTCCACTTTCTCAGCCTCCTCAGCAGGTCTGGACTGTAGATCTTCATGCCACCCGCCCCCTGCAGCACCGGTTCGAAAACTATTCCCGAAAGCGTGTCCGAGATGCCGTCAAGCTCGGACTCGATCAAATTCCATTCAGGATCCGGCATTTTGTCCCAGCCGCTGTCCCCCGGGCCCGAAACATAAGGCAGAGGTGCGAGTTTCGCAATTTCCGGCATCAGGCTCCTATAGGCTGAAGCGTAGAGATCACAGTCTCCGACTGCCAGGGTCAGTATCGTCTCGCCGTGATATCCGTTTTTCAGGGAAGCGAAGCGTTTCCTCCCCTCCCCCCCTGTCTGCGCATGGTACTGCAGGCTCATCTTGATCGCAATCTCCACGGCCGTCGATCCGTTGTCGGCGTAAAATACCCTGTCAAACCCGGGAGAAATGCCCGCAAGCCTTTCGGACAACTCCACCAGCGCCTCCTGGCAGGTATTTGCGCCCATCACATGTTCATATTTATCGAGCTGTGCCCTGAAAGCGGAGGCTATTTCGGGATGATTGTGACCTAGGCTCTTGCACCACCACGAACTTACCGCATCGATCAGGCGTCCGCCGTCCGCGGTATATATGAACGGTCCCTCGCAGCGCTCCACGTGAACCGGCGGAAAATCTTCGTAGTCCTTCATCTGGGCACACGGATGCCACACGTGCTTCAAATCGCGCTCCACCCAGTTGCCTGTATTCATGTTTATCCGCTCCTGAGAGACTGTCCTTAAAAGCCAGTTTCAAAACTCCGCGTGAACCGCGTTGATAGCGCAGGCGCGGCAGACGGTGCGACGAAATGGCTGGTGCATACCATCAACT
>CAZGYO010000181.1:4595-5835 GCA_964530455.1 uncultured Victivallales bacterium | reverse complement strand
CACTATATCAGCTTTGTTATCATCGACTTGCAGTAGTCACTACAGCTGCGTCTTGATGCCGCGCTGCTACAGCACACTGGCTTTGTGAAATGTACGGGCTAGTGTCCCGTTATTTCATGAAAAATCGAAAAGCGGGTGAGGAGAATCGAACTCCCGTGTGCAGCTTGGGAAGCTGCCGTTCTGCCATTGAACTACACCCGCATGGTACCTAGAACTCCCGGAAAATAATCCTACTGCGCTGAAAGTCAAGGCTGAAGGCAAAGCCATTGCACTAATTCATATTCGGCTTTGCCGAATCTGAATATGCACGGCAAAGCCGTGCTCAGCACCGCACCGCCGCCCTCGACAAACTGCGCTTCAGTCGCCGCAATCTGCCGGTCAAGCAAAAAATTCACCTGATGGATAAGGCAGATAACCGCATTGGCCCCGGGAACTCATAGCCCCGAATTCGCGCCTTTCCCTGTATCTTTGGATTCAAATCACTGTGGAAATCCCATATGTGCTGTATATTGTCTGCGCAAATCGCAAAACAGACATGGGACTGAAAGAGGAAATTGAAAAGCAATCCCGATAAATCCGGTTTCGACGCGAAGGACCTTCAGGGCAGGAGCATAAAGAAGAGAATGGACGAAATCCATCCCCTTTTTTTCAGGCGTGCGATGCTGATTCTTGCTATTCTTGGGACAAGCGTTCTGGTTTTTTACGCGCTGATTTTTTTCCGTCCCAAACCTCAGAAAAAGCAACGTCGCGAATCTGCACGAACGGTCAAGGTCATTCCCGTCAGAAAAGAGAGGATTCGCGTCACCTATACCGGATACGGGACGGTCAGGCCATATGACAATGCAGTCATCGCATCTCAGGTTAAGGGTAATGTCGTGGAATGCTGCAGCGGATTCAAGGACGGACGCCTGGTCCGAAAAGGAGAACTGCTACTCAAGATAGACCCATCTGACTACCGTTCCGAACTGAAAGCGGCCAAGTCCGAATTGAAAAATCTCGATGCGGATCTCAGGCGTCTTAAAAGTCTTCTGGAAAACGACAGGAAACGCCTGGATGTGCTGAAGACTGATCTTGAACTGGCAAAGAAGGATAAGGAGAGGGTGAACGGGCTCTTCGAAAAAAACGCCGTCTCGGAAAGCACGCTCGACAAGGCTATGCAGGTGGTAGCCGCCAAAGAAAACGTTTACATAAGCTTGAAGAGCGCCCTGGAGCAGTACCCGTTGCAGATAGAGTCGACCAA
>CAZGYO010000181.1:0-4585 GCA_964530455.1 uncultured Victivallales bacterium | reverse complement strand
ATGCCCGGATGGAGATGGCCGAAGCAAGGCGTGAGCAGGCTGAGCTGAATCTCGACCGCTGTTTTATCAAAGCGCCTTTTGACGGACGTCTCGGGGACGTATCGGTTTCACGCGGGCAATTCGTCAACGTGGGCACAAAACTCATAACCCTTCACGACGACAGCCGCCTTCTCGTCCTGGTGCCGGTCGACGGCGCGGTCATCGCAAAGCTCGGTCTCAGGCCCGATGATGAATACGAAAACTGGTTCGGAGACAGCGAAAAACTGGAAGCTACAGTCCAATGGGTGGAATCGCAGGAAGCGTGCAGATGGAAAGCGCGCGTCGAGAGGGTCGCCGAATACAATGACGCCACGAGATGCGCTGTGTTGGAACTTATACCGACGGAACGCATCGACAGCGACTGTGAAAGCCCCCTGGTCGCGGGCATGTTCTGCCGGGCCGAGATCAGTGGCCGTTACCTGGAGAACGCGGTGAAGATTCCGCGCTCGGCCATACAGTTCGGGGGAAACCTCTACATAGTGGGCGAAAACAATACAATGTACACGAAAAAGGTCGAACCCACATACAGGGCTCGCGAGTATCTCGCAGTGACAAATGAGTTCAAAAACGGTGAATACATCGTGGTGGACAGAATCCCGTTCAAACGAGTCCGGGCAATGAAAGTCAAACCCGAAATCGTCGACCCAGGGTTTGGAGACGGGGCGTCGGCGGAGGAGAACTGAAAGTGACCCGCCGTATTGTCCAGCTGATACTCTCGAACCCGGTCTTCGCAAACATTCTTCTCGTCTTTATAATGGTCTCCGGTTTCCTCGCGGCCGGTAGCATGATAAGAGAGATATTTCCCCGTTTTTCAATGGACAGAATACAGGTGAGCGTATCCTATCCGGGCGCAGATCCAGAAGAAACCGAGGAGGGTATATGCTTGAAACTCGAGGATGCCCTCGAGGGGATAGAGGACGTTAAAAGGGTGAATACGACCGCAAAAGACGGTGTCGGCTCCGCAATCGTCGAATGCAGCGAATCCGCGGATATAAGTGAAGTCAAAGACGAAGTGGCAAACCGTGTGGAATCGATTGTAAGCTTTCCGGAGGACGCGGAGAAACCCACTGTAAGGGAACTGAAGTTCAAGGGGGATGTGCTTTCACTCGCCGTCTGGGGAGAAGTGCCGGAACACCAGCTCAAGGAAACCGGCAGACGAATACGCGACGACCTCATGGGCTTCGACAATATCAGCCAGGTCACGCTTGCCGGCACAAGGGAATACGAAGTGTCGATAGAGGTCTCCGAGGAACAGTTGAGGCGGTTCGGACTGAGCTTCGAGGAAATAAGCGAGAGAATAGCCGCAAACACGCTGAATCTGCACGGCGGCACGATCAGGACGGAAAACGAGGAGATAAAGATCCGCAGTATCGGGCGCCGCTACCTTGCTTCGGAATACGAAAACATTCCGCTGCTGACCAGGGATGACGGGACCGTGGTCACTGTGGGGCAGATCGGCAAAGCCCGCGACAGCTTCGACCAGGACCAGGTGACATACTCACTTTTCAACGGCAAGCCTTCCGTATCGGTAAACGTGTACAAGACGGAGGAGGAGGATTCACTTGAGATTTCCGACACCGTAAAGGAATATCTCGAAGGCGCCCTGAAAGAGCTGCCGCCGCAAATAAACATCACTCTCTGGAAGGATAATTCCAGGCTTGTCATGGACCGGCTCGACATGCTTGTGGACAACGGCCTGATCGGTCTTCTGCTGGTCTTTCTTTCACTGTGGATTTTTCTTGAACTTCGGCTCAGTTTCTGGGTGACGATGGGGATACCCATATCGATAGCCGGCGGTCTCGCGGTCATGGGGATACTGGGACAATCTCTCAATATGCTCTCTCTTTTCGGCCTGATAATGGTTCTTGGATTGATTGTGGACGATGCGATAGTTGTCGGGGAAGCCATATACCTGCACAGGAAAAAACAGGACAGTTTTTCGGCGGCGCTGACAGGCACGACCGAGGTGGCCTGGCCGGTGATCGCGGCAGTCCTGACAACGCTGGTGGCGTTCACGCCGCTCTTTTTCGTTAAGGGGATAATGGGCAAATTCATTGGCCATATCCCCGTTCCCGTTATAGCCGCTCTTTCAATCTCACTTATCGAGGCGCTGTTTATACTTCCAGTACACCTGCGGCACCTTCCGCCGCCCGGTTCATCAAAGGATTTTACTGGCGCTGCGGGGAGATTTTTCAGCCGGCAGAGAAAACGCTTCAGCGCCTGGCTCGAACGTGTTGTGGAAAAAAAGTATTCGCCGGCGGTGATCGCCGTGCTTCGCTGGCGATACACGGCAGTCGCGGCGTCAATAGGGATATTTATTATCACTCTCGGACTTATAAGCAGCGGCTTCATAGAATTCGTGCTGTTTCCTGAAAGCGACGATGATTTCATTCGCGCAAGAGTCGAACTTCTGCCGGGGACTTCGGCTGAAAAAAGCAAAGAAGTATCCAGGGAGATAAGCGCCGCGTGGAGACGGGTGGAAGAAAAGATGAAAGATGAACACAGCCACCTCAAAGGGAAGAATCTCAGCGTAGCTGTAAGCAGTCTTATCGGCGCGAGCCTTCGGGACGAATGGGACCTTGCGGGCAGCAACAGCAATCTCATAGAGGTTGCGGTCGAACTCCTTCCGTCAGAGCAAAGGCACATCCATTACAGGGAACTTGTACAGGAATGGAAAGACGAAGCAGGCCGGATTTCCGGGGCAATCCTTACGGACTTCGGCTCCTTCCAGCACGGCCCGGGAGGCAACCCTGTAGAAATAATGTTTCTGGGCAGCGATCTCGACGAACTTGTATCGGCGGGAGAAGCCCTGATGGAGGAACTCCGCGGACTCAACGGAGTCTACGACATACAGATGGACTACAAACCCGGCAGGCGCGAATACCGAGTCACCTTGAAGCCCGAAGCCTATTCTCTTGGTCTTTCCGTCGAAAAAATAGCCAGGCATATCAACCGGGGATATTTCGGTGGCGAACCTCTGAGGGTGCAGCGCGGCCAGGACGATGTCAGGGTTAAGGTCCGTTATCCGGAAAAAGAGGGCCGGGACTCTGTATCGGCCTTTGAGAATATGAAGATAAAGACTGCCTCCGGCAGTATGGTCCCGCTCTCAAGCGTGGCAAATATTGAACTGGGCGAAGCGCAGACTGCCATCCGGCGGCAGAACAAGAAAAGGGTGATTACGGTGTCGGCGGACGTGAACAGAAAAACAGCGAACTCCGAACAGATAATGCATGAAGTCGTGAACAATTTCCTGCCGGGACTCCTTGCCGAATACAACGACCTAAGTTTTTCCACCGAAGGACAGAGCAGGGAAACGCGCGATTCTCTTGAAACGCTGAAAGTCGGGTTCCTGCTCGCAATGCTCGGAATCTATCTTGTTATCGCCACTATCTTCAGGTCCTACATACAGCCGCTTGTCATCATGCTCACAATCCCTTTCGGAATGATCGGCGCCGTTTTCGGGCACGCCTTCAGAGGCATAGTAATGCTTGAGGGACCGATGCCGGTGACAATGATGAGCGCCTTCGGCATGGTCGCGCTGGCCGGCATGGTCGTGAACGACGCCATCGTGCTGATCGAAGCAGTAAACGAACGGCTTGCCGAAGGCATGAGCATTTCCGAAGCAATAGTTGAAGGAGGGAAAAGGCGTTTCAGGGCGATATTTCTCACTACCCTGACCACATTTTCGGGACTGACCCCGATCATGCTTGAGCGCAGTCTTCAGGCGCAGTTCGTGATACCCATGGCTATCTCGATCGCGTTCGGGGTGCTTTTCGCCTCAGTGCTCACGCTTTTTCTCATTCCCTGCTTCTTCATGATTGTAAATGACCTTCGCCGCAACATATATTACCTGTGGAACGGTGAATGGCTCAAACGGGAAGAACTCGAGCCTAGAGCAAAGACACATTCCACAGAGCCAATTTCAAAACTCTCCGTGACCGCGCGGAGTTTTGAAACCGGCTCCACAAACAAAAACCTGGAAGGAGAATACGGTGAAAAACAAACGTAAAAAGATTCTTGTCGGAGCAGCCGTGCTACTGCTGCTGGCAGCGGTATCGTATCTGGCGGGGGGCTTCATACTTGGTTCCGCGATCAAGGCGGGCATAAAGACTGCCCTGCCCGGGATAACGGGAACAGATGTCGAGGTCGATTCGGTCTTTCTTTCGCCTTTGAGCGGGCATATCTCGGTAAAAGGATTCAAAATATACAATCCCCCTGAATTCTCTGAATCCCACGCGATGAAAGCAGACCGTATAGAGGGGATGGTATCCCCTCTCTCGCTCTTCAGGGAAGAGATACATGTCAAAAAGATACTTATCGACAAGCTCGAAGTCCATTACGAGAGAAAACTCACCAGATCAAACCTCGGAACGATAGAAAAACACGCGAAACAGGCAGTGTCCGGGGAAAAGGAAGCCGATTCCGGCGCAAAAACAACGGAGCCGGAAAAAGAAAAGAGCCGGCGGCAACTCGTTATCGACAGGCTCGATATCAAAAACACACGGCTCATGGCAAGCACGGATCTGATCGCCGTCAAGACCGGGGC
>CAZGYO010000180.1:0-5890 GCA_964530455.1 uncultured Victivallales bacterium | reverse complement strand
GAAAAGCCTTGATGCACTGCATCGCAGTGTCAAAGAAGGCTTTTCGAGCACCGTCCAGTTAACTTAGCATCTGCGGGATGCCAGTGCAAATTTTTCATGAAATATGCAAGCTGGTGTCACGAATTCACGTGATAGACAACCCGTCCGTTGGTGATAGTGGCCAGAATCGCGGCGTTACCGGCAGGCAGATCACCCGCGATTAAAACCATGTCCGCAGCCATGCCGGGGAGAATTCTGCCGCGTTGCTTCTCGGCATGCCGAGTTTTTGCCGGTCCGACCGTAAATCCGTGCGTCGCTTCCCGGACGCTCAAGGCTGTTGCGGGCAGATGGGGTTGCCATGGCTTGCGCGATACAGCGTGTTTTATACTTTCCAGGACCCGGCAGGTGACGATCGGCCAGTCACTGCCAAAGGTGACAATCCCTCCGGTTTCCAGAATTTTTTTCCAGGGAAAAGCGGTCTCCCATTCCGAGTCCGGGATCTTCCGATGCCACAGCCGCACCGGTTCGCGCTCATGAAGCGGCTGCATGGACGCGATCACCTCCAATGCGGCAAAGCGCGGGATGTCTTCGTGCCGACAGGTCTCAATATGTTCGATGCGATGACGTATCCGGTGGCCGCGCCGGGTGTCCAGCGATTTATGCTTGGCCCGAACGATTTCCACGGCATCCAGGAACCGTGCGACTGAACCGTTTCCGATCGAGTGCGCCGAAACCTGAAGCCCGGCCCGGTCGGCCCGCTCTATAAGATCGATAAGCTTATCCTGTGTGTAGGCCGGTATGCCGGGAATCGGATTTGTCCCCAGGCGGAACGCGGTGTCTTTTTCGATGACGCCATCCATGAATATCTTGATGCTGTTCCATTCCACAAGGCCGCCGGGATCCATATATCGGTCGGACGGCCAACGCTGTCGTATGCTGTTTCGGTGGAGCCGATGTTCTTTGAGATGGGCTTGCTGAAGATGTCCATGAAGGGAATGAAGTACGTGATCGAAAAGGGCTTGCTGCGGTAGCGATACCTGATGGGGACACCGCGGACTGGAAGCAGCTTCCAGGAGATCAAGCAATGCGTCATGCACTGCGTGATAATGACGATGACCCCGCCGTCCTTCCGCCAGCAGGTCGCGTACTAGAATAGCCCGCTGCAGGTCGCGGTGAAAGTGATCGTCAGGGATGATCGACATGGAACCCGACACCCTGATTGACAAGCAACCTGAATGTTCCAACTCCAGAAGCAACATGAGCGTTTCCAGATCTTCTTCCGGCAAGCCCAATCCCATTGTATGGACCGCGGTCAGCCCACAGGCGGCAAGTTGCCGGCAACTCCGGTTCAGGCACTCCAGCTTTCGGGTTGCCGGTATCGGATGCCGGGCCCGCAGCGGGCATTCCAGGAGAAAATAAGCTTCCGGCTCTCGAAATTCTCCCCCGGGTATCCCGTCCGACCCGATCGTCACATTGTTTTCCATGCCCAGCGCAGACAACAAGGGCGGGAATGGAGGCATTGGCTTGAGTAAGTCCGCCTCCGCAAGAGCCCGGGTGTTTCCCCATCCTGTGTGCAGGTCATGCGCGTGGATAAAGAGCGGTCGATCCGGAATGATTTCATCCAGGACAAGCCGGGCCTCTGCCGGCGGTAACAACGGTGGCGTCGTATAGGCCAATCCATGGGCATAAATAAGGTGTTGTTCAGGATTCGCCGTAATGAATGACTGGAGACGCGAGCGCAGTTCTGTGAACGTTGTTACCCCTTCCAGGTCGCATGCATCCAGCCTTTCGGCGCCCACCAGTAGATGGACATGACTGTCGCAAAATCCCGGCAGAAGCAAGGCGCCGCCACCGTCGATGACACGCGGGCAGGCGGTATCGTGCCCGACGGCGTTGCGGCCTGGCGCAATGGCTTGAATGACGCCATCAGCCACGCTGACAGAGACAAGGGGGCCGTTGGTTTTCAGGCGAACGCTATGAATGACAAGCTCCGCCGGCCGGGTGTCCCGCACTCCGGTTCGCGAATGCATAAGCGGTGTCGCGTTAAAAGAAGGCAACGGCGGCGCCGAACCAGCCTGGCCCTTAGATGATGCCAGGTTGCTCAGCGTCATTCGTACCCGGGCATGCGACCGCATCGGATGTTTCATCTGATAATTTACTCCATTAACCCGCTTTCCAGAAGCGATTTGTTGGCTTTTGTTTTTCTATTTCTTCGCTATCGCTATCAAAATCGATTCGTTTTATTCGATCCCGATAGCGATCCCGATTTCGATTATCTATCTTTTTGCTTATTTTCAGGGCTGAAAGCCTGTAATCCCATAGCCCGGGGCGGTAATAAAATCTTCCCCGCAGAGAGACCGGTACGGAATAGGGATTCACCTTGATGGATATAAATTTTTTCAACGGATCTACGTGTGTGTGAAAATATTTTTTGCAATTTAACGCTGCGGTACTGTTTTTTATAGGTAACGCCTCGGCAGATTGCTTCGCCGGAGATACGGCTTATCAGACGCGGAGTTGCTTCTCCACCATTTCATTCAGCTGTGTGCTGATTGTTGTCTTCTCATCACGGCACCTGAGGACCAGAAGATACAGCGCATCTATCAGGCAGAACTGCGCGATCCTGGAGCTGAGCCCGGTGGCGCGCACCTTTGTTTCAGGAAACGATGTGCAGAGAAAATAGCAGCTTGCATTATGCAACGGGGTCTGAAGATAGTTGGATAACCCCACGGTCTTCGCGCCGCTCGCCTTCGCTGTCTCAAGCGCGTTTACAATAATTTTCGACCGACCACTGTGTGATATCCCGAAAACGATATCAGACTCACCAATGCGTTCCGCCTGCACAAGTATGTGGTAGGCATCGAAATAACCCTCCGCCTGTATGTTCACCTGCGAAAAGCGCAGCGCGGCTTCCTGAGCCACATAGCCACTGCTTCCGATTCCGAAAAAAACCACCCTCGAAGCCCTGGCCAGCTCTCTGGCTGCCTCGAACAGCTGCTTCCAGTCCAGTACCCTCAAAGTACCCTCAAGACTGCGCATGTTTCCGCGGAAAACGGACTGCAGAAGCTCCTCTTCGCTGTTGCCGGCTGTCGCGCCCTCGAAAAAATTGTCCCATTTAACCTGGGATTCGCGGCCGAGTTCATGCTTGAAGTTCTTGAAGCTGTCATAGCCTATGTCGCGTGCGAAACGGCTTACGGAAGCCACAGAAACACCCGCCCGTCGCGCCAACTCGTGTACGGAAAGGAATGGCACCTCTTCACTGTGCCGGACGATATATTCGGCAACACTGCGCTGGGCGGAAGTCAGGCTTTCCCTCAGAGAACTCACCTGAAGGAGAACTCCCGACCTCGACGCCATCGATAAAGATTTCTTCTTATTCGCCATTTTTCAGACCCCTTTCTTTCGCAAAATACCATGATTTACCGGATAAAGCCAGGATCAAGCACGTAAAAATATCAAAAATGCCGGCCCGTTTGTATCGCGAATCCGGCGTATTCTCGGTACATATTCAGTGAACCACGTCGGGGTCGGTATTGTTTTCGTTTTCGTCTATCTTGACAGGAAAAATCCCGAAAAGTCGATGCTCTTTGTGCAACCTTTCGTGTTCCGCCAGACGTTCCTCTTCGAATTTCCTGCGTTTCTCTTCAACAAGAATCGAGTGCTGTTCCCGTGGAGAGATCCATTTCCCGGACACGGGATGCCAGCTGTAACCGGCCTCTTTGAAAAAGTCCTCCTCTTTCTTGCTGTAAAGCTTTTCCGCAAAGTCGCGACGATACTGGTCGAAACTCTGTTTCAAGGCCGCAATCTTTTCGTCCGCCATCCTGTTCGCGATATCGGCATCAAAAAGATAGCGGTATTCCACGGCAATATCCAGAAGCAGGTATTTGTTCTGCCCTACTATATATAAATTGCCCTGCTTTCCCCTGTATTTCCCCTCAACCAATTCGTCGTTGAAAGCCTTCTGGAACCTCACCGTGTCGCCGACTGAAACTGGTTTGTACTTCCTGCCTGTCTCAATAATCTTTTCGGACAATTGCCGCTTCGAAAACTTCTCGTTGCACTTTTCAAGAACGAACTCCTTTGTTTTCCTTTTAATTTCCTCAGGGCTTTCCGTGGGAGCCGGGACAGGATACGGCTGCCCGATCTCCTCAGCCGCTTCGCGCGCGGCATCCTCTTCGGAAAATTCGGCCATCCGCTCTATCGCCGATCTGAGATCCGCCTTCTGCATAAGATAGGCTTTACGGACAAAATACACGCCGGTACCCAGTAATAATGTGGGAACCCCAATAATTACCAGAATGACAATCAGGTAACTCACTAACTTCTTCAATGATTTTTTGGCCATTTTAAACCTCCGTTTTTCAGTCAGAACACAGCAAATTATACCACGTTTTACGGATTTATCTCTCTCTTTAACCGAATTCATCCTCCCGGCATCTTTCTTCAACTGGATTCGCTTTTTAACCGATGCGCGTTATTTTACAGGGATTTATCCTTTTAACTAAGCAAAAAAGGCCCTATGAAAAAGGCAGTTTTGACAGGAAGAGGTCTCGTAACTCCACTTGGAACAGGCCTCGAAACAAATGAAAAAGCTCTGAAAAATGGGCAATCCGGCCTTGTCCATATGCCGGAATGGAAGGAAGCGGGACTCGAAAGCCAGATCAGCGGACTCGCGGACCACGATCCCGAAACTCCGCTTATAACCAAGAAAAACCGGCGCTTTACCACGCCCAACGCACGGATGGCCATAAAGGCGGCTGAAGAGGCCCTGGCCGAAGCAGGACTTAGCCCCGAAGAAATAAAGGGGAAACGCGTAGCCGTTGTTCTCGGCTGCGCGGGTAGCACCCACCAGCAGATATACGAGGGCGGCAGGGCATTCTACGATAGCTCAAACGTAAAAAAACTGAGCCCCTTCACTGTGCCGAGAGTGATGACCTCATCCGCGGTCGCAAGCCTGTCGCTGATCTTTGAACTCGTCGGTGAAAGCTACGATATCAGCTCCGCCTGCACAAGCGGTGCGCATGCGATAATGCTGGCCACAAGGCTTATCCGCCAGGGGGTCTATGACATGGTCATCACCGGCGGAACCGAAGAGGTGAACTGTGTACTGACGCTCGGATTCGACGCCATGCGCGCTATCTCACGCAAATACAACCAGACACCCCAAAAAGGCAGCAGGCCCTTCGACCGGGACCGCGACGGATTTGTCATCGCCTCCGGAGCCGGGATTATCGTCCTCGAAAGCGAAGAACATGCCCTCAAACGCGGCGCCTCCCCGATCTCCGTCGTCAGCGGTATCGCCGCCAACAGCAACGGCACTGACATGGTTGTCCCCAACCCGCAATCCAGCTGCGATGTAATGAAAGCCGCTGTGGAAGATGCCGGTATATCGATCGAGGATGTCAACTACATAAACACCCACGGAACCGCTACCCCCACCGGCGATCCCGTGGAAATGCAGGCCATAAAAAAGCTTTTCGGCGACAATGCTTCCTCAATTCCGCTTAACAGCACCAAGTCGATGACCGGACACATGATAGGCGCAACCGGGGCCGTCGAGACAATCTTCTGCTCGATGATGCTGGAACACGGATTCATATGCCCGTCGATAAACCTCGACAACCCGGAACCGGAATTTGACTGGGCCGACTTCGTGCTCGAATGCAGGGACGGCCTGTCACTGCGCCATGCCCTGAACAACAGCTTCGGGTTCGGCGGGACAAACGCATCCCTTGTCATCTCCAATCCTAACTAGACGGTGCTCGAAAAGTGTTTTCTGTCGCTGCGTTGCAGCTTGAAAAAACTTTTCTCCGCTCCGTCTTTCTCCATTTCTTCCAGAAATGAAGTGATTTTGCAACGCACAGGCTACCAGCTATTGCAACAGCTGAGGATTTGAAAAAAGCCACGCGAT
>CAZGYO010000179.1:0-5941 GCA_964530455.1 uncultured Victivallales bacterium | reverse complement strand
AGGCCATATCGCGGTACAGCTTGCGAAATCCGCGGGCGCCGAAGTCTATACTACCGTCTCATCCGCGAAAAAGGCGGAAATCGCAAAGGGCCTGGGAGCGGACGTCACAATCAACTACAGGGAACAGTCTGTCCAGAAATACGTCGGAAAACTGACCGGCGGCGAAGGTTTCGACGTGGTGTTCGACACCGTGGGCGGCGAAAACCTCTCCGCCAGTTTCGAGGCGGCGCGGACAAGCGGGACTGTGGTCACGATCAACGCGCGGTCAAAACAGAACCTGGCCTTGTGCCACGCGAAAAACCTGACTCTCCACTGCGTCCTCATGCTGATACCGCTTTTGGAAGGTGTGGGAAGAGCGCATCACGGGGAAATCCTGCGCGAGATTGCCGGAATGGTTGACGGAGGAAAGCTCAAACCGCTTCTCGACCCGGATGTCTTCAACCTCGAAACAGTCGGAAAAGCACACGCTAAACTCGAGTCCGGGCGGGCTCTTGGCAAAATAAGGATAAAGATATGAATTTTTCAAAGATACGGGCAATAAAATTTCTGGGCGGCAGAGGGCTGTGTTCCACTTCGGTCGCGCTCTGTATCTTATCGGCCACGGCAATATTTTTCTCATTGACCGGTTGTAATGCGGAACCGCAGAAACCCGAGAAGCCATTGCTGGAATCCGCAAAAGACGAAAAGCCTCTTCATCCGGAGGACGCGGTTGAATTCAACGGGCACTGGTACAAGATTTTCAGGGACGAGGACAAACTTCTTTCCTGGAAAAAGAAGAAGGCGCTCTGCGAGGAAGCCGGAGGATATCTTGCCTGCATCGAAAGCGAGGCCGAACAGAAGTTCCTCGCGAAACTTGCCGACGAACTCTACCTCTCACTCGGCGCGACAGACGAGGAGGAAGAAGGCGTATGGAAATGGATAAACGGCGCGGAGTTCGAGTATACTGCCTGGATGAGCGGGCAGCCAAACAACTACGGTGGAGAAGAACACTACCTGGCAACCTATGACGAGGGATTGTGGGTTGACGTGGCAAACGAGGGCGACGCATTCTGGATGCCCGAAGGATATATCTGCGAATGGGAAAAATAAAAGAACTGTAATATATATTGAAAGGACGGTATAGTGATCTACAAGAAACTGGGAAATTCCGGACTCAAGATAAGCGCGGTCTCAATCGGCTCGTGGCAGACATTCGGCCAGAGCGTGGACTACGAGACTACGCGCGAGATAATGGCCGCCGCCTACGAGAGCGGCATCAATTTCTTTGACGGCGCGGAGGCCTACGGCAACGGCGTGGCCGAAGAGACCATGGGCAAAGCTATCGGAGAACTCGGCTGGCGCCGCGACACATATATAATCTCCGGCAA
Source organism: uncultured Victivallales bacterium (assembly GCA_964530455.1). Lineage (GTDB taxonomy): Bacteria > Verrucomicrobiota > Lentisphaeria > Victivallales > CAZGYO01 > CAZGYO01. The sequence continues at coordinate 4,574 of CAZGYO010000179.1, read as the reverse complement.
AGTCAATCCTAACGCAGGCAGCGGGCCCCGCCCCTCCCAGAAGGGAATGAACCGCAAACACATCATCGAATGCTGCGAAATGTCTATGGCCAGGTTCGGAGTGGATTACCTGGACCTGTATTTCTGTCACAGGCCGGATCCCGACACCCCGCTGGAGGAAACTGTCAGGACAATGAACGAACTTATCCAGCGCGGTAAAATTCTCTACTGGGGAACAAGCGAATTCTCTCCGGAGGATCTTGTAAAAATGCACAAGATAGCCGAAAGACTGGGTCTTATCGGGCCTCTGATGGAGCAGACGGGGTACAACATGCTCGGCCGTGACCGGGTGGACAACGCGCTTCAGCCGCTTTTCAAAGACTACGGCATGGGATCGACGGTGTACTGCCCGCTCGCGGGCGGCATCCTCACGGGCAAATACAACGATGGTATTCCCGAAGGGAGCCGCTTCGACACAGACAAGGAATGGTTGAAAAAGCAGCTCAGCGAGGAAAAGCTCGACAGGGTTCGGAAACTTACCGCCATAGCTGAAAAGCTCGGAGCCACAACCGCGCAACTCGCTCTCGCCTGGGTTATAAAAAACCCCTACGTCAGCACTGCGATTACAGGGGCATCGAAAAAAAGCCATATAGAATCGAATGCCAAAGCAGCCGAACTCGTAGAAAAACTCTCCGAAGACGTAATGGCCGATATAGAGATGCTAATAAGCTGAACCCGCAATGCCCAAATACAGCCTTGAAAAACTTGTCGATTTCGGATGTCGCGTCCTCGAGTTCAGAGGGCTTTCCCGGGAACGAGCCCTGCGGATCTCGCAGAGCCAGATTGAGATCCACGGGCTCGGGATAAGCACGCACGGCGTGCCTGTCCTTAACATGGTTATGAAAACGCTTGGCGACGGTCTTGATCCCGGAAAAAAAACCGGCAGCATCAGGGACGGCGGCGCCGTAGCTGTTCTGGACTGTTCCGGGTGTATAAGCGTGGAATCGTTTATGAACGGTTGCGTTTTGGCCCGTAAAAAGGCGGACTCGTTCGGGCTTGGCTTCGTGTCGATGCTGCACACCGGCTGGATAGGTGTCCTCGGGTACCACCTCTCCGAACTAGCGCGCGAAGGTTACCTCGCCATCGCCTGGGCGCAGATGTCGGGCTGGCCGTGCGTCGCGCCGTTCGGCGGCCGTGAAGGACGCCTCTCAACGAATCCCATGGCATTCTGTTTCCCTTCGGATCCCTACCCGGTAATGGCTGATTTTTCGACCGCGGCGGTTTCAAGCGGCAAGGTCTGGCAGTGGTGCGGAAGCGGCAAACGTCCGCCGGAACCGCTGCTGCTGGATGCCGAAGGCAATCCGACGACGGATCCAAACGCCCTCAAGAACAACGGTACAATCCTGCCCTTCGGCGGAATCAACTACGGGTTCAGGGGAACCGCTCTTTCAATGTGGATTGAGGCGCTTACCGCGGCAGCGGGCGCAAGGCCGGCGAATCCCGACAGAAAGGGCGGACAGAGCGCGCATGTTTTCGCGCTCAAAATCGATTCGATGAGCAGCCGCGAAAGCTACGACCCGCTCATGCGAGACTTGCTTTCATACGTGCTGTCGAGCAAACCCGCCCCCGGCTCAGACGGCCCCGTCATGCCGGGATATTTTGAGTGGAAATCTCTCGAGAAAGCCAGGAAAGAAGGCGTGGACGTCGAGGAATGCCTGGTGGATACAATGAAGGAAATAGGCGCGGACTGCGGAATAGCAATGCCGGATCCAGCCGGTTAAACTTTATTTACGGAACCAGTTTCAAAACTGGCTCAAATACTTTTGAAATTACCTCAGAGGAAAAATTTTCAATGAAATCCGGGGAAAAGTTCGCTGAAGACGTATTAAATGGAAAGACAGTTCCGTTCAGTTTCAGGCTGGGCAAAGAAAAGGCGCGGCTGAAACAGATCCGCTCCTCGCGGGCCACGGAGAAAGACCGCGAGGTATCCGAACACGTGTATTCCTGTTTGGAAAACTCCCTCACTGTAAGGACAAAATGCACCTGCATCCCGCCTTCGGGAATGCTCACGTTCCGTGTTTCCCTGCGAGCCGAAAAAAATATCGGCAAACGCATACACGATGTGGCAATACTTGATTTTTCCGAAAAGTCCGGGAGAGACAGCATCTCTCTCAGAGGGTTCAACGGGGCGGCAAACTGGCTCAACAAAGACGGGGAATATCCTCTCTACAATTTCCGCATCCGGGACAGAGAAATGGTTTCCGGAACAAAATGGGACTATACCGAGAGCGAGGGGGGGGCTGCGTTGACTTACCTGCCCGTCTGGCTTCTTCACGGGAAGAAAAACGGTCTATGGTTCGGCCCCGAATGGGGCGGCTGCTGGCGCCTGAAGGTACAGAATAAAAAGGGGGCCGTGCGTACGAGGCTCTATCTTCCGTTTCTTGATTTCGTGATGTGGCAGGGCGAAGAGTTCGATCTGCCGCCTGTGACGATGGGGGTGTACGACGGCGACGTTTGGGACGGCTGCCTTGCGATGCGAGGATGCATCCGCGACGAGATCATGCCGAAACCAGGCGGAAAAATTCCGGAACCCCAGCTTGTCTACCAGATTCTCGGCGGCCCCGCGGTAAGGCTCGCAGGCAAAGACCTTGAGAAGGATGTGGAAAAAGCGCGCAGGATCGGGATGGAGGCATATATATGGGCCTCGTCATGGTGCAGAAGGCTGAAACCGCGCACCATGTTTCCGGAAAAGCTCAAAAAGTACCATCCGCACATCTGCAGGAAAGGCGAACCCGACACCTGGGGCAACTGGTGGGAGAGGAACGGGGACTACGCCCCCGACAAAGCCCGATACCCGGAGGGACTGGCGGCTTTCAGCGACAAACTCGCGGAAAAAGGAATGAGACTCGGGCTCTGGTACGATCCGCGGGTGAACGTGCGTGCGGACGAGTACAGGAAACTGCAGGGAGAAGACGTGCTGCTGCCTTTCACCAGGAAGCATCCGAGAGACAGGATGTGGGACATGGGTCTGATCAATCTCGGAAGCAGCGCCGGCCGTGAATACATGTTTGAACTGCTCGAATCGTTCATAAAAGACTACAACTGCGACTGGCTCTGGCACGATCTCAACGTCGAACTGCGCGAACGCTATTTTGACGCCTGCGAAGAGAAAGGGCGCGGCGGCCTCCTGGAACTGGCATACCACAACGGTATCAACGAGGTATATGACAGACTCCTGAAAAAATATCCCGATCTTGTAATAGAATGGTGCGGATCCGGCGGGAACCTGATGAATCTCGGCATATTCCGCAGATCACATATCCACTGGGTGACCGACCATGAAAGCGTGGACAGGGGAAAGGACGGGGAATGCCTGTGCTATTCGGCAAGGAATTTCAGGTCGGTCCTGAACTGGATATTCCCGGCGTCCATGATAATGAACACGTTTAAACCTTCGGCGGAAGACGTGTCGAAAGACGGGATAGGGCCGCGAAACTTTGCCCCGCACATGGGCAGCAGTTTCGGAATAGCGCATTACCTTCTCGACTGGAACGAGGACAACATGGCCAAAGCCGAAGAGGCCGGCCGCGTTTTTCGCGAAATCCGCGGTTACCTGAACCAGGATTTCTACGGGCTTTACAAGCCGCCCAGGCAGCTCGACGAATGGGACGGCTGGCAGTTTCACGACCCCCAAAAAAACGAGGGTGTGCTCTTCATATTCAGGGGCGAAAAATGCGATATGGACAGCGACTCAGTCAGGCCGCGCTGGATAGATGCACGCAATACCGAGTTCAGCTGTATTTTCGGCAATGCGGAAATAAAGGTTGAAACCCGCAAAAAATTGTCGATATTACTGGACGGTTCGGCGGCTGTAGTGAAATACAAGGAAAAAAAACAGGAGTAATGACCATGGATCCATCAATACAGCTTCTAGAACACGCAAAGCAAGTCTATCAAAACTCTTCAAAACGCCCCTTCACAATAGCGATAGAGGGAACGATCGGAAGCGGAAAAAGCTATTCTTCAGAGGTCATTCAGAAAGGACTCGACAAAGAGGTTCAGGTCATATCCACCGACACATTTATCATCGTCAGCAGGCATAAATGGAACGAAAAAGTTGCCGAGGGCGGAATCGTCCTCGATACCTGGTACGACCTGGAAAAGATCAAAGAGGTCTTCCAAAGGTTGAAGAGACGCGAGAAGTTCACGGTCGAGGGGCTGTACAACCTGTCGGACGGGACATTCACCAGGACAATGGAGTTCGACGCGACGCACTGCAACGCGGTGATCCTGGAGGGACTTTTCGCGCTGCACGACGTCTTCCACGAACTCTTTGATTACCGGATCTATATCGACACCGACATTGGCGCCGCCCTGAAAGATGCAGAACAGAGAGACAAGACTGTCCGGAACATCACGCAGGAGCAGTGGGACCTGAAGATCGGCATCTATCACGATGGATACCTACCGTACGTCGAGAAACACCGCTCCCGCGCCGACTACATCCACCGGCGCTGACCCGCGTATTTCATGAAACAGTACATATTCAGTGAACCACGTCGGGGTCGGGGCTGAGACACTCGAAAACTGTCCAG
>CAZGYO010000178.1:0-5958 GCA_964530455.1 uncultured Victivallales bacterium | reverse complement strand
GTCTTCAAGTGTCTCAGCCCCGACCCCGACGTGGTTCACTTAATATGTACCAAGAAAATCCTGCATAAAGACAGATTATGAGCGCAAAAAAGAAGCCCGACAACTCGACGTTCCGCTTCATGCTTGTTTTCGTGGTCTTGCCGCTTCTGCTCGCGGACGCCTACGTCTATTGGAAACTATACAACGCGTCAGGGCACTGGAGCGTGAATATTTTCGAGAACAAGACGCAGAGAACTCTGCTTAATATCTCTGTCCTGATTGCGGCCAATGCAGCTTGCATAATAGGTTTTGTCTTCAATAAACTTGTATCGCGGTGAAACGGACTGGAAAAGTCCTGAAATAAATATAGATTATTCCCGTCGTTTGCTTAAAAAAAAAGATTCTTGGTTAAAATGCAGATATTTTTCAGAACAGCCTGTGTTATTCTTGTTTTCTTCACGTTCTCATCTTTGAATGCGGACGATGCCGAGGCGCGTCGGGCTTTCGAAGACGCGCTTGAAGAGGAGAAAGCCGGCAACTATAAGAACGCGCTTGACTCATATCTGGCGGCTGAACTCTATGCCGACGACACCGTACTGAAAAGAAACGCCCTTGAAAAAGCGGCCGAAAATGCGCGGAAATCGGGGAAACTTTTCCGGGAATTCACTTGTCTTCAGAAACTCGTCCGAAACCACCCCGCGGATTCGAACTTTATAGCTCTGATACTCAGGCAGAAGACCATAGGCGACGCCTTCTACAAGAGCCACAGGGACGCGATATACTCGTGGTTCCCCGACCTGAAAGACAAAGACCACACAATTGAAATATACGAGACTGTACTCAAAAATGCGCCGCTTGCGGATTTCGCGCCGGAAACGAGGCTTCGACTGGCAAAACGCTATCTGGATGAAGGAAAAATAGAAGATGCAGTGAAAGCATACCGCGAAAACATCAGGCTCAACGACAACACCGAAACTGCGAAATTCGCGCGTTTCGAACTCGCGAACATACTCATACAGCTTGCCGAAAAAGGCGGGGACGGCGACGGATCCTACAACCGTCAGGCACTGGAGGTCCTCAACGAAATCGTGGAAAAATATCCCGATTCACCGGACGTGAAATGGGCAAAAAGAAAAAAAATCCTGGCCGGCGATGTCGCGGCAAACAGGCTCTACGGACTGGCGCGATTCTACAACCGCGCCGAAAACGAGGCGGCCACCGAACGTTACCTGAAAGAACTCGCCGCCGACTATCCGGATTCCCAGGCCGCGGAAAAAGGCAGGCTGCTCCTTGCCGAACTCGATCCCGAATACAAGTCGCCCGAAAAGCCTGAAAAAGTCCGCGACCGACATGAGAGATATAACAGCTACCAACTCCCGGAAAGTCCCGAAAAAATTCTCGTCGTCCCGGAAAACAGTTCAGGCAAATGGCTGCTGCCGGTCGAAGACCTCGATATACCCGAACGGCCCGGACTTGAAAAAATAGAAAAAAGGCAAAAGGAAAAATGACCCTTAAAAACCTTCTATGCGCTGCGTTCACAGTGGCATTCTCGCTCATCCCCGCGGGATGCGGATATCACGTCGGTTCCATAATGCACCCGCAGATCAGGAGCATAGCGATCGCTCCGATCCGGAACGAAACTATTGAACCGTTCGCTTCCGCGGCTCTCAGACAGGCACTGAGCGAACAGTTCCAACACGACAATTCACTAAAAGTGAAAAGCATGGAAGAAGCCGACTGCATCCTCTTCGCGAAAATAAGCGAAATCAGCACGAAATCCACACAGTGGGATTCCGGGGACGACGACAGAACCTTCAGACCGGGAGAATTCTCGCTTTCGGTAGAAGTCGAGTTCCGCGTCGTGATTCCAGGAAAAGCCAAACCTCTCATATCCAACAGGGAAATCTCGGGCTCAGCGGACTATCAGGTGCTGATTGACCACCATATCAACCGCAGACGCGGTATCCAGCAGGCATGCAGGAACGCCGCCGAACAGGCCGTAATCTACACCGTGGAAGCATGGTAATGCGTATCGGGCATGGAATCGACGTTCACGCCTTCGCCCCGGAAAGAAAACTCGTGCTGGGCGGCGTCGATATTCCCTTCCCCCGCGGACTGGCCGGGCACAGCGACGCTGACGTTCTTACCCACGCGCTGATCGACGCATTGCTCGGAGCCCTCGCTCTAGGTGATATTGGATCTTGGTTCCCCGACGATGACCCCGCGTACAAAGACGCGGCAAGCACCGAACTTCTATCCGGAATACTCGATTCCGATACCTTCAAAGAATGGGAAATTATAAATATCGATTCCACTGTCATTGCCGAAATACCGAAAATATTACCGCATATCAGCGAAATTCGCAGAACGCTCTCAAACGCATGCGGCATAAGCGCGGACTCCGTGTCGGTCAAGGCCACGACAACCGAAACACTGGGCTTCTGCGGACGCGAAGAAGGCATCGCGGCAGTCGCGAGCGTTCTCATAGAAAAGAAAACATAAGAGCCAATTTCAAAACTCTCCATGCCCGCGCGGAGTTTTGAAACTGACTCATAATCCTGGAAAGAAGGAGCTTTTTGTGTCAATAACTTTCCTCGCTTTCGATCTCGGCGCGTCCAGCGGACGCGCGATACTCGGAACCTTCGACGGCCCGAACCTGGTACTCCGGGAAGTTCACCGCTTTTCTAACGGCCCCGCCGAAATAAACGGCAGTCTCTACTGGAAATTCGAAGAACTCTGCGCGGAGATCCGCAAAGGGATATCTCTGGCAGCATCCGAATGCAATGGAAAAATCAGCGGCATCTCCGTTGACACATGGGGAGTGGACTACGTTTTTCTCGGGGACGATGGAGAATTTATGAGAACCCCCTACTGCTACCGGGATTCAAGAATCAAAGGAGCGGACAGAAGGGTCTTTGAAAAGGTCTCACCCGTCGAACTTTATTCGCGGACGGGCCTGCAGTTCCTGCCGTTCAATACAATATTCCAACTGGAAGCGCACCGCGATACACATCCCGAAGACTTCGAAAACGGAAAAATCCTCATGATCCCCGACGCAATAATATATATGCTCTGCGGCACCATAGGCTGCGAATATACCGACGCAAGCACAAGCGGGCTGCTGAACGCGAACGCGAGGGACTGGGACCGGGAACTTATCTCCCGCCTGGACCTGCCCGAACGGATATTCCCCGCAATAGACCGGTCGTGCAGTTTTGCGGGGCCAATGAGACCGGAGATCCAGAAAGAATGCGGAGTCGGACCCATTCCCGTTTACAGGGTCGGCGGACACGACACCGCGTCCGCTATAGCTTCCGTGCCAGCCGATATGTCGAAAAAATGGGCCTACATCAGTTGCGGGACATGGTCGATAATAGGCGCCGAACTCGATAAACCAATACTGTCGGAAAATGCCAGAAAAGCAAACTACACCAACGAAGGGGGCCTCGAAAACACCATAAGGTTCCTTACCAACATCTCAGGCCTCTGGCTGCTCCAGGAATGCAAAAGGATCTGGGCCGAAAACGGCGAGGACCTCTCATACCCCGAAATGGTCGAAATGGCAAAATCGGCCGAACCGTTGCGGAATATCGTCAACCCGAACAACGAAATATTCATCAGCCCCGGAAACATGCCCGAGACTATCAGAGAATACTGCAGAGCCCATACAGATTCTGTGCCGGAAGATAAACCCTCGCTCATAAGGTGCATATTCGATTCTCTCGCAATGGCGTACGGAGCAAAGTTCGCGGAACTCAAAAATATCCTCGATACCGATTTCGAACGCATTCACATCCTCGGAGGCGGATGTCATAACGAACTGCTTATGCAGCTCGCGGCCGACGCACTCCGCGTCCCGGTATTCGCGGGCCCCGCGGAGGCAACCGCTATCGGAAATATGCTTGGCCAGGCCATGGCCGCGGGATATTTCAAATCCCTCAGCGAAGGCCGTAAAGCCGTCAGAAAAAGCTTCCCGCTCAAAGAGTACAGCGCAAACTCTGAAAACTCCGCCAACATGCAGGCCGCTTCCGCTAAATTCGCGGAACTGCCGTAAAACCGGGGGCAAGTGGTCGCGTTGAGAGAATGCGAAAAAGTGGTTACATGACTCCTTATTTGTTATGAATTTTTGTTCATTATCTTTTTGTGTCTAAAATGCAATACAATCAGGGCAATTCCAAAAAATATAATATATTCAATAGAACCAAACAATGAGAATGATAAAGAATAAAGCGATTGCGAAAGTGCCAAGGCCAATATTTGGGCTTTAGCAGCACCTGGCGCTAAACTTGCAAACGAGTCAATGGCTCCCGTTATTGCTCCTAAAAGACCTAACAAAAATATAAAAACAAGCCCAACGGGCATTAATTTTACGGAGAGTGGGATTTGTTTTGATTTTGCAGTTGCACTACTTATGATAGCAGAAATGCCCAATAAAAATCCGACTCCAGTAAGTGAAAAAATAAGAATCCATATTCCAATACCAATAATCCCACTACTTATCACAATATCGAAAAAAGTGACGGTTGGGCATGTAGCAGCTTCTGGTTCGCTTGCTTCAACCGCCTCTTGAGCAAATAGGGACAATGACATTATTAAGCATGAAATTGATAATATAATTTTTTTCATCTTATCTTTCCTTTATTTATAACGACAAACTCAGCGGCGCAGCTCACTGCGTCCGCTGAACCTACTCGTTATGATCCTGTATTCCTTTGTAATCACGCAACTTGCGCCATAGCCCAGCCAGTCCTCGGGACTGCAAGAAAAGTGCAAGACCGATAATCAACTGCACGACATTCGCGACGAGGCGTGCGTAGGCATTGATCCAGAAACGCGATTGACCGAAGTGCTCTGGCCCTTTCTTGGCTAATGCTAGATTGCTGACTGACTGGACTATGTCCGGGATGCTCCCGACCAAGATCATCAGGCCTATGCAACAGAAGGCAACGGTCAGCACATCTTCTTGGGAAAGGCTGAAGCCAACGCTGAACTCGCCGTCGTCCGGGATAAGTTTGGTCGCAATGCGCTCGCTCTTGACCACAATCAGGATGCATGCTACAAGGTACACAAGCGGCGGGATAATCGCGGCCAATCCCCAGAACCATGTTGTCACGGCATCTGACTGGCCGAACCTGATGACCGTGAGTGGACTCAAAACCATCGGCAAGAAACCCAAGTAGCGGACGAGTATGTAGACTCCCGTCAGCTTGAGAACTATTGCTGTGAATTCTCGTTTTGTCATCGGTCTCCGGGTTCATAACGCCCAGCTCTGGCGCCGGCGATTAGCCGGTTGCCAGAAGCGGGATGTTCTCTTCCTTTTATCTTAACTTTATCCGCTGAAACCACGCAGACTGAAGTCTGTACTCCAAAATGAACTCGCATTATCCTTTGGAGTCCACGATTTATCGTGCGTTCCTATCCACTAAGCCTAAAATACTATCGAACTCGCTGAAATTCAAGCATACGGTTAATATGAGAACTTGCCGGTGACTGGCCGGGGAACTGCCAGAGCCGAAGGCGGCGGCTGTTTTCCCGGTCCATATCCACTGGCTGGTTAGACGGTCTTTCGCTTCTATACGCCAACCGTTCTGATTCTGGTGTGGAGGGGAGGAATCGAACCTCCCTTTACGCTTACTCTTCCAACAAGTGACAGCATCGGCCTCGGTCCCGACTCTCGATTGGGGGGCGTGAACCACCAGGTCTCCACAGAAGCGCCACACCGATCCCAACGCATGCCATCAAGGCGGCTGAGTTCTTCATAAGTACCTCCTTCAGTATTGCTACCGCAGTGGAGATGCTCACTCCCCCAACCGAAACGGCGATCGAAGTGTTCACTGTCACCTGCAGTTGGAAGCTCCTTCAGGTTGTCTTGTCTTTTCGTCTAACGACAAACTCAGCGGCGGTACTCCGTCCGTTGAAGTGACTGTTCGAATTCATTCTTTCTCTCGCCAAGCCGCCAAGATCGCCAAGTTTTATAAG
>CAZGYO010000177.1:0-5969 GCA_964530455.1 uncultured Victivallales bacterium | reverse complement strand
CGAAGCCACCCCCGAAGCCACCCCCGAAGCCACCCCCGAAGTGAAAAAAATGCTTTCCGTAATGCAAGGCGAAATGACCAGGACTGAAATCCAGAGCAAACTCGACCTAACTGATGAAAAGCATTTCCGGGAACATTATCAGCAAATGGGTATAAGAGCGGGGCTGATCGAGATGACCGTCCCGGACAAGCCTAAAAGCCCTAACCAGAAATACCGCCTGACCCCCAAAGGCAGAGCCATCCTGGAGAAGCTCAATGAAAAATAACGTCTTCACGGCAATTGAGACGGAAGGGGCAATCCTCCCCATTGACATTCTTCAGCGGGTTGGCTCCCTCGATTCAGATATTGGTGGTCTGAATCCTGATTCATATCATTTGCCAGCCGGCGAAAAACTCAACGAGGCAGTAAATGATTCATGGAACCGCATGCTTCGTGCATGGGACAGTTTCAAGGAAAACCTGGAAAAGCTCGCTGAAACCGATAATGCCACCAGCGCCACCCGCGAACGCTGGATGCTGCACTTGTTCAATGAACTCGGATACGGCCGCCTACCATCATCAAACGCCAGAGAAATAGATGCTAAATCCTATCCAATATCCCACTTCTGGCAGAATGCCCCTATCCACATTGTCGGATGCCGTATCGATATGGATAAACGCACCCGCGGAGTTGCCGGAGCCGCGACAATCAGCCCGCATGGCCTGGTTCAGGAGTTCCTCAACCGCTCCAATGAACATCTTTGGGGATTCGTCTCCAACGGTTACAAGCTTCGTATCCTGCGCGATAACATGACGCTTACCCGTCAGGCTTATGTCGAGTTCGATCTTCAGTCTATCATGGCAGGTGAACTATACTCTGACTTTGCCGTTCTCTGGCTTCTCTGCCACCAGTCAAGGGTTGAAGCCCCGGACAAGCAAGCGCTTGGCTGCTGGCTTGAAAAATGGTCACAGTTGGCTCGGCAACAAGGCACCCGCGTTCGTGAGCAGCTTCGCGATGGCGTTGAAAAAGCCATTGAAGCGCTTGGTGCCGGTTTTCTGGATCACCCCGCCAATATCGAACTCAGGGAAAAACTGCGATCCGGGCAATTAGACAAGCAGGATTATTACCGTCAGATTCTGCGCCTCATTTATCGCTTCATCTTCCTTTTTGTCGCAGAAGACCGCAATCTCCTGCTGACTCCGGATGCCGGACAGGAGGCCAAAGACCGTTTCCGCAACTATTACTCCACCCGGCGAATCCGCCAGCTCTGTGAAAAACGACGGTCTTCCAAGCACTCCGACCAGTGGGAGATGCTCAAGCTTATTTTTGCGAAACTCGCAGATAATGATGGCTGCCCGGAACTGGCCCTGCCGGCTCTCGGCGGTTTCCTCTTCAGCAATGATGCCGTGTCAGACCTTATTGACTGCAAAGTCCGAAACCTCCATATCCAGAAAACCATCTATTCGCTCGCATATACCGTCGACAATAATATCCGGAGAGCTGTCGACTACCGCAATCTCGGCTCCGAAGAACTCGGCAGTATTTATGAATCCCTGCTCGAACTTCACCCGCAGATCAATATGGCGGCGGCTGTATTTGAACTGGATGTCGCCCCCGGCCACGAACGCAAGACAACCGGCTCCTATTACACACCGGACTCCCTGGTTCAGTGTCTGCTTGACTCAGCCCTGGACCCGGTAATTGACGCCAGACTGGCTGAAGCCAGGAAGCTGGAAAGGGAGCTGGGGCGTGAGGGAGTTAGCGATTGGGGCATAGAACAATCAAATGGCAAGAAGGGAGTAACTTATGAGCAAAAAATCATATCAAGACTTGAATGTGTGGCGGAAAGGAATGGATTTGGTCGAGAATTGATATCTTCTGACACGACAGTTCCCAAAAGCGGAAGTTTCCAGAATGAACATTTCCCTGATTGGTTCCTTAAAGCACAAAATCAAATAACCCCTAACTCACGCCCTTCCTCCCAAACTCCCTCACTCCCCGAAAAAGCCCTGCTTTCTCTCAAGATCTGCGATCCCGCCTGCGGTAGCGGCCATTTTCTCATCGGCGCTGCCCATCGCATGGCTAAACATCTCGCTGCCGTCCGCACCGGTGACTCTGAGCCCTCACCCGCCGCCACACGCACCGCCCTGCGCGATGTTATCGGACACTGCGTCTACGGCGTCGATATCAACCCCATGTCTGTGGAACTTTGCAAAGTAAGCCTCTGGATGGAAGCCCTGGAACCAGGCAAACCCCTGTCATTCCTCGACCATAAGATCCTCTGCGGTAACTCACTCCTCGGAACCACCCCTAAACTGATGGATGACGGCATCCCGGATAATGCCTTCAAACCCATCGAGGGCGATGATAAATCCTTCTGCGCCGAATACAAAAAACGGAACAAGGAAGAGCGTAAAGGCCAGATGGATCTTTTCTCTTATGATATGAAACCATGGGAGCGCCTCGGCAATCTCCCCGCGGCCATCGCCAGAATCGATGATATCGATGATTCAGACATTGACGGCATCCAGAAAAAACAGCAGGCATACGAGAAATTTATCCGCTCGGAAAACTTTATGTCCGGCAAGTTCCTCGCAGACACCTGGTGCGCCGCCTTCGTCTGGAAAAAGAAACGTACTGAAGAATTGCCATGGCCAATCACTGAAAACATCTACCGCAAAATTGAACATAACCCGCATTCCGCTCCCCACTGGATGAAAAATGAAATTCAACGCATCGCCAGCGAATACCAGTTCTTCCACTGGCATCTCGCCTTTCCGGATGTCTTTCAACTCCCGTCATCCCAAACTCCCTCTCTCCCTTCTCGCCCAACCGGATGGATCGGCGGCTTTGACTGCGTCCTCGGGAATCCGCCGTGGGAACACACTGAGCTAAAAGAGAAGGAGTGGTTTGCTGAGAGAAAGCCGGAAATAGCCAACGCAGACTCCGGTTCCAAGAGAAAACGCATGATTGCGAATCTCGCAGATACAGATCCCGATTTGTATGAAAATTTTGTTGCCTCCAAACGCTATCACGACGCTTTGAGTTTTATGATGCGGCAGACTGGCCGCTTTCCTTTGTGTGGACGGGGCAGAATCAATTTATATGCGATTTTCGCAGAAACCAACCGGCATATTGTTAGTTCCAACGGTCGCGTCGGCTGTATCGTTCCCTCGGGCATCGCTACCGATGACACCACCAAGTTCTTCTTCCAGGATATGATCGAGCAGAATGCCTTGGTCAGCCTCTACGACTTTGAAAACAAGGGGATATTCCCCGGAGTTCACAGCAGTTATAAGTTTTCCCTGCTCACGGTAGGATCTGCGAATTGCGCGGAATCCGGAACCCGCTTTGTCTTCTTCGCTCATGGAACCGGAGATCTGTCAGACGATAAACGCGCCTTCACACTTACCCGGGAAGACATCGAACTCATCAACCCGAATACGAAGACCTGTCCCATTTTCCGCTCCAAACTTGACGCCGAACTGACCAAACACATCTACCGCCGCGTCCCCGTCCTCATCAACGAAAACAACCCCGAAAACGGCAATCCCTGGGGAATAAAGTTTAGCACGATGTTCCACATGGCCAACGACTCCCGCCTCTTCCGCACCCGCGAGGAACTGGAAGCCGAAAACTGGATACTCAATGGCAATATCTTTGAAAAGGAAAACGAAAAATACCTTCCGCTGTATGAAGGCAAGATGGTTCTTCAATATGACCACCGTGCGGCTGACATAAAAGTGAGCGAGGGTTCAATCCAGAGAAAAGCACAGCCCTCAGGAATTTCAATTGAAGATCATTTTTCTTCAAATCGTTTGGCCATTCCTTTATTCTGGGTTGATGAAGAAAATGTCCATGAAAAGGTCGGCAATTGGTTTCCCAAATGGTTTTTAGGGTTTTCAAGTGTCACAAGCCCAACTAATAAGCGTACATTTATCCCAGTCATAATACCATATGCGGGAGTAGGTAATAGTTTCCCCCTACTCTTAGGTGAATGTTATCGACACCCTGTCTGGTATTTGTATGCCAACATAAATTCTTTTTGCTTTGACTTTTGCGTAAGACAAAAGGTAGGAGGTGTTAATTTAAACTTTTTCTTAGTGAATCAATTCCCGGTTTCTAAACCGTCTTCTTACGAGTGCGACACTCATTCTTTTATAAGGGATAATATACTTGAACTCACCTTTACCGCCTGGGACTTGGAACCCTTCGCTCTGGACTGCGGCTACGACGGCCCTCCGTTCATATGGAACGACGATCGCCGCTTTCTTATCCGCTGCGAACTGGATGCCGCGTATTTCCATCTTTATCTGGACACGGATCAGGAATGGCAGGAACACGGAAGTCCGGAACTCCTTGAATATTTTCCGACTCCCCGGGACGCAGTCGACTACATGATGGAGACCTTTCCCATCGTTAAAAGAAAAGACGAAGCGAAACACGGCGACTATCGCACAAAACTAATGATCCTGAAGATATATGACAAAATGAAGGAAGCTATGGACTCCGGTACCGACTACCAGACTATCCTCGATCCTCCCCCCGGCCCTCCGACAGACTCCGAAGGCAACTTCATCCCCATGTCACAATGGAATCCCCAATCCTGGCCTCCACATATCCATAAGCCGAGGGAGGGGTAAGAATGCGTGATAATCTCGGAAGAATAAACACATGGCTTGATAGCGTCTGGAAGTCAGACACAATAGCGGATGCAGTAGCGAAGAATCCTGGCTGTAAGGTTTCTAATTATAATGAGCTCGTTGAAAAGATTGCCAAAATTGCTTTCTATAATCCGCATCTGAACCTCTTTTTCCGAGGACAAATTGAAGACCATGGCTTCGAGAAGAACAACGATGACCCTGCAAAGAACCAACCATCCAATCTGTATCCCCCTGCTTATCGGGTTTCTGAAGTAGGGCGGCCGGCAGGATCTAAAGAGCTGATTGAAGCAATTCTACCTGAAGTCCAGAAAGAATTGATATCTGAGCTGAAAAAAGAGTTTTCGCACCGCAGCAAAATTATTCGCGGGTTAGAAAGGTATCCGGAAGCAACATGGGCCATTCTCCAGCACTACGGCTTTCCAACGCCATTATTAGATGTGACAAAATCCATTCAGGTTGCAGCATCTTTCGCCACGCGAAAGATGGCAAACAATCACTTTTCAGGGGATTCTTCAGAATCAGGATTTGTTTATGTTTTAGGGCTTCCAGAACCTCACGGTTTTATCTCATATTATGCGCATGATTGCCTTGTCCTAGCTAGACTTTTATCACTGTGTCCCCCCGAAGCGAAAAGGCCACATTTTCAACAGGGATTCCTTGTCGGAACGTATCCGCACGGTCCAATTAAGAAAATGAACTATAAATACCGGGATTTTCGCCTGCGCCTAGTCGCTAAGTTCAAATTAGAACCCCCATCTTCTTTCTGGAACAATTCAAGTTTCAATCCATATGGTCCCGAAGAGCTATATCCGGATGATGATTCTCTTAAACAGGTCGTCGATATTATCAAAGATAATTACCTAAGCGATTTTAGGCAAAAGTACAATACCTAAAAGAGGTAGAATATGAAAAGAAATGTTATAGATATTTTTAAAAGGGGAAATCAGGAGCTTTTTCACTCTTCAATGGTTGCCTGGCTGCTTGATCCTGCGGCAGAACACGGTTTAGGCGGATCATTTTTAAAAAGTTTTGCCGAAAAGCTTACTGAAAAAAACTTCTCAAGGCTATTGGATTCAATTGGCTCCAGCTTTGAAAATATTAAAATAAGCGCTGAAACAAAATGTGGCAATCTCAGATACGATATTCTTATAACTATCGGGGAACAAAAATTTGCTATAGAAAATAAAACAAAAAGCGTTGGCGGTAAAGGACAGTTGGAAAAATATACAAATCATGATCTAGAAGTTATTCCCCTTGGACTTTGTCAGGAGTCATTTGAACTTTCCGTCAGTGATGAATATCCCTTGATGACATATTCGGAAATAT
>CAZGYO010000176.1:5227-6069 GCA_964530455.1 uncultured Victivallales bacterium | reverse complement strand
ATGTTCCTTTTGCCGTCATCCGTGCTTGTTTCAACTGAAATATCCTTGAACTGCCCGGTCTCCACGAGCCTTTTGATGTCTTCGTCGAGAACCTGCCTGTCGAACTCGTCTCCCGATCGGGACTTGAGATGAAATTTCAGCATTTCCTCCGGGAACGTGTATGAACCTTTCTGTATGAAAGTTATTCCGCCAATCTCCTCGGCAAAAACATTGCAGAAGGCCGCCAGGGAAAAAAGCGCGAATATGAAAATTGTTTTCTTCATGTCTTGTCAGCCCCATTCTAATATTTATGTTAATCCGGGATGTCTTCTTTCTCGTAACGCGGTTTGCAGGAGAAAAGCATCTTCCGCATGAAAAAGTTCAGGTGAATCGTGCCGACTTCACCGTTTCTGTTTTTTTCAATCGTGAGTTCGCTGTCCAGTCCGTTTTCTTGTTCCTCTATGGACGCGTCCCGGTGCCCCTCTCGGTCGCGGTGCAGGAACATCACGATATCCGCGTCCTGTTCAATGGCCCCGGATTCCCTCAGATTGCTCAGCTTGGCGCGCCCGCCGGTCTGCATCTCCGCCTGCCTGTTGAGCTGTGCAAGCACAAGTATTGGAATATTCATTTCCTTGGCCAGCGACTTTATGCCGGCCGATATCTTCGCGACTTCGAACTGCCGCGTCTCGCTTTTGGATTCCACATCCGCGTGCATCAGCTGAAGATAGTCTATTACTATCAAGTCAATTTTCCCCTGCGCGTTGTAGCGTCTTGCTTTGGCTCGCATTTCGAGAACATTTATTCCGGGGGTCGGGTCTACCAGCAGGCTTGCTTTTGAAAGTTCGTTCGCGGCGTTGGTGACC
>CAZGYO010000176.1:0-5217 GCA_964530455.1 uncultured Victivallales bacterium | reverse complement strand
TTCCCCCAATCGTGTTCTCTAAAGTTTCCCCCACAGAAATCCTTTTCAGAAAATTCTGCCTCCGTGCAAAGCAGTCGCCGGGCTATCTGTTCCGCCGTCATCTCAAGGGAGAAAAACATGACGTTGACCGACGGGCTCCGTCCCAGGGCGACGTTTCTGATTATGTTTAGCGCCAGTGCGGTTTTCCCGATAGACGGGCGCGCGGCCAGTACAAGCATCTCGCCTGGTTTCATTCCGATTATATAGTGGTCCAGATCCGGGAATCCGGTGGGTATCCCGGCCGCTTCATTATCTCCGGAAAGAAGTCTTTCCATATATTGGACCGCGGGCCTCATCAGTTTGCAGAGAGGATAGACGTTGCTCGTCTTGATGCTTCTCGCGTCCAGTATGGAACTTTCCACCTCGTCGAGAATGTTCGCGACTTCCTGGTCGCTCTCGTAGCATTTGTTCATCGCTACCGCGCAGGCCGAAATCAGGCGGCGCAGAGTGAAAAGATCCGAGACAATCCGGCACCATGACTCTATGTTGGCGGTCGTCGCGATGCTGTTGGCGAGTTCGGCAAGATATATCTCCCCGCCGATTTCTTCCAGTGAGGATTTTTCCCTGAGCGCGTGCAGCAGGGAAATATGGTCTATGCCATCGTCCTTCTTGTGCAGATCCAGCATCGATTCGTAGATTTTCT
Source organism: uncultured Victivallales bacterium (assembly GCA_964530455.1). Taxonomy (GTDB): domain Bacteria; phylum Verrucomicrobiota; class Lentisphaeria; order Victivallales; family CAZGYO01; genus CAZGYO01. Next base: position 4,535 of record CAZGYO010000176.1, on the reverse strand, counting down.
GGTGCGACGGCACGAAAAATGCTTTGTTGGACCCGAGCATCTCGATCGCGACCTCAATGGCGTATTCGTCGGTAAGAATGGAGCCCAGCACGGCTTTTTCCGTTTCCGGGCTGTGGGGCATCGGCCTCCCGGAAGGCAGAAAAGGTTCCGCGTTCGCGGATTGTTCAGGGTCTCTGTTTGCTGCCCGCGCCATTATGGTATCATGCCTTTACGACCCATGTTTTCAGGGAAGCGTTTATATCTCCGAAAACCTTGACTTCTACGGTAAAAACGCCGAGTTCTTTTATCGTTTCGCTCAGCTTGATCCGGTCGGGGGAGATGGATATGCCCTGTTTTTCAAGCCCCTCGGCAATTATGTTCGGAGTTACCGAACCGTAAAGCTGGTTGTCGTCGCCCGCCTGCATGGAAATGCTTAGCTCGGTTTCATTTATCTTTTGAGCCAGAGATTCGGCGTCCTCGAGTTCCTGCTTGCGGTTTTCCTCAATCTGCGCCTTCCTGGCTTCGAAGCAACGCATGGCGGCGGGGGATGCCTCCATGGCCATTTTGCGTGGAATCAGATAGTTTCTCGCGTAGCCCGGCGCGACGCTGACGGCTTCGCCGGCCAGGCCGAGGTCCTCCACGTCTTCAAGAAGTATAAGTTCAGTGCTCATTCTAATTAACTCTCCATATTACTACAGTGTGATGCTGAGTTCCCGCGCGCGCTTGATAGCTGCAGCAAGCATTTTCTGGTGGTCAAGGCAGTTGCCGGTTATCCTGCGCGGAAGAATCTTGCCTTTCTCCGTCTGGTACCTGCGGAGGTTGTCGGCATCGTTGAAGTCGACCTCCTTCACAGCGTCTTCGCAGAGGCGGCATACCTTCTTGCGCATATTCCTGCGTCTTCCTTTCCTTCTGCCCTTTGTCGGTTTCATCAATGTCCCTTTCTGTTTTTACATTGTCGATTCGAGAACCGCCTTCATATTTGAAATGCGGCATCCTTAAAACGGAATATCGTCGTCCGTCTCGTTATTGTCCACGTCGTAGACATCCCTGTTGTCCGGCATCGTGGGCGGACCGCTCTGACTTGGCGGTTCGCTACGCTGCCGTTCCTGGCCGCGCGGCGGGCCGGCGGGACCCTCTCCGCCCGGCGACGAAGCCTCCTGGCTGAAGCCTTCGCGGCTCGGTGGACGGCCAAGAAACTGTACCCTTTCGGCGACCACAACGATTTTCGAACGGTTCTGTCCGGTATCCCGGTCCTGCCACTGGTTCATGCGGAGCCGGCCCTCTACCAGTGCGGGCGAGCCTTTCTGCAGGTAGCGGCTGCAACTTTCGGCCTGCTTTCCCCATACGTCGATATCGAGAAAACAGGTTTCCTCCTTCTGTTCGCCGTTTGTGACCCAGCGCCGGTTTACCGCCAGGCCCAACTCACAGACGGCCGACCCGCTGTTCGTGTACCTCAGTTCCGGGTTGCGCGTCAGGTTTCCCGCCAAAAAAACTTTGTTCAATGACGCCATAGTCTCTGTCCTCCTCCCCGTTACAGGGTTTAATTGTTTGTTTCAAGCTCGGAACCATTCCCGCCTTCGGGCTGAGACACACACGAGTCCGCGGTGAATATCTGTAACCGAAGCACCCTGTCGTCCAGCCTGAATGCCTCCTTGAATGCCGAAATATCGCCCGGAGCCATCTCCACGTCGAAAGTCAGGTACTTTCCCGACTTTCTTGACTTTACCGGCCTGGCAAACTGCTGCCGCTCAGATCTTTTTGTCCCTTTGCAGTTTCCTCCGCGGGCTTCGATGCTCTTGATGACTTCCGCGACAAACGAGTCTTCGCCTCCGGCAGCCGCTTCGTCGATAATAAAAACAGCTTTGTATTCTTTCACCTGTTCTCCTCCGAACTGTTGTCTTCGTTAAGGCCTGTTTGCAGGCTGTTGTACTTGTTCATTGTCTTTGCCACGCCTCTCCTGAGGCAGAATTCCACCGCATCAGTCCCCAAGGCCAGCGCGCGGTCGAACAAAATTATTTCTTCACCGCTGAACTCGCCCAGAACGTGTTCCGATGCATTGCTTGTTTCACTGCGTCCGATCCCGACGCGCAACCGGGGAAAAGCCTCCGTGCCGAGCGAGTCTATTATGGACTCGACGCCTCTGTGGCCCGCGCTTCCTCCGCTAGCGCGTACCCTGATTCTCCCCGGCGGCAGGTCGAGGTCGTCGAATACCACCAGCATCTCTCCGGGCTCGATCTTGTTTTTAGAAACCAGCGCTCGCACGGCATCGCCACTGAGGTTCATATAGGTCATGGGCTTGAAAAGTATGACCTCTCTTCCAGAGAGCCGACGCATACTCAACAGGCCGTTGAAGCCCTTTCTCCATTCGGCGCGGCCGCCTTTTCCCGCTGAAAGTCTGTCAATGATCATGAATCCCGCGTTGTGCCGGGTGTTTCTGTACTCAGAACCCGGATTTCCCAAACCGACGACGAGCCGTATCTGAGAATCGAGTTTTTCAGACATATTGCCTTTATCCGCCTGTTATTGAGAGTCCTCGTCGGAATCCTTCTTCTCGCCGATGACTTCCGGTTCCTGGGGAGATTCATCGCCCGCTTCCGTTTCGGCGCCTTCTTCGCCTTCGAGACCTTCAAGCTCTTCGTCTTCAGGTTCTTTCTCAATCGTGGGCAGCACAAGATGCACGACTACCTGTTCCGGATCAGTCTCGACCGTGGTGTTCTCCGGTACCGGAAGATCCTTTACGTGAATCGCGCCGTCGAGTTCAAGACCGCTGATATCAACCTCGATGTGTTCCGGAAGATCTGTCGGAAGACAGCGAATCTCGACCTCGTGAAGCATCTGGTCGACTACTCCGCCATGCGTGACCCCGGGAGCCTGTCCATGGGTGTGGATAGGCACCTCAGCAGTGATCTCCTCGTCCATGCGCACTTCGAGAAAATCTATATGCAGAGTAATCCCGTTAAGGAAATCGTACTGGACATCCTTGATCAAAACAGGAATATCCTTGCCCTTTGAAGGCTTGAGATATATGATCTGAATCTCCTGCCCGGCAAGAACCTGCCACTCGTTTTGATCCACGGTGAGAGCCCTGGACTCCTTCCCATGACCATAGATTATTCCGGGAACCCGGCCGCCCCGCCTGATTCTGCGGGCGGCGGAACTTCCCATATCTGTTTTTTCCTCAAACTTCAGAATATGCTTTTTCTTAGCCATGTATTCTTTCCTGTATTTTTTAATTTATTCATCGATGATATCGAAAAGAGACGACACCGAAGCGCCCCCATGAGTGCGCCTGATGGCTTCACCGAGAAGTTCAGCAATGCTCAGTACCATTATTTTGCCTTCGCAGTCGTCCTTGACCGGAATGCCGTTGGTGGTGAAAACCCCCTGTATATCGGAGGAGAGAAGCCTTTCCCGCCCCATTTCGTTCAGAAGGCAGTGCGATACCGCCGCGTATACCTTCGAAGCCCCGTGTTTTTTAAGAAGGCCGGCCGCGGCGACAAGCGTGCCGGCAGTCGTGGTCATGTCGTCTGTCAGCAGGCATGTGCGACCTTCAACATCCCCGACAAGATGCGAGGACTCAACCGAAGTCGCGTCCATACGGCGCTTCGCGACGACCGCGAACCCGGCGTCGAGCATGTCGGAATATGCCTGGGCCATTTTTACACTTCCGGAATCCGGAGCAACCGCCACCAACCTGTCGCCAAGAATATTCTTGATGTGCGGAACAAGCACCGGCGAAGCGTAAAGATGGTCTACGGGGATATCGAAAAATCCTTGTATCTGCTGTGAGTGAAGGTCAATTGTGAGTATGCGGTTTACGCCGGCCGCAGTGAGAAGATTGGCGATGAGCTTGGCCGAAATAGGCACTCTCGGCTGGTCCTTGCGGTCCTGCCTGGCATATGCGTAATACGGAATCACGGCCGTTATCCTTGAGGCTGACGCGCGCCTGGCGGCGTCAATGAGCAGCAGTAGCTCTATCAGGTTTTCATTGGGGGGAGGTGAGATCGGCTGAATCAGAAACACGTCCGAACCGCGGATGTTTCTGACATATTTAACCAGTATTTCCCCGTCGGGAAACCTGTTTATCTCCACTTCTCCCAGCGATATCCCAAGATATTCGCATATCTCCTCGGCTAGAGGCTGATTCGCGCTCCCTGAAAAAACGCATATTTCAGTGTTTGGATTAAGCATCTGTACTTTTTCTAATATATTATTGTTTCAACGACTTGCGTTTTAAATACATGGGCGGCCGGAAAAGCCGGACAAGGCCTCCCATTCTGCCCCTGTTAAAGTTAAGGGCTGATACTATACAGGGGTTTGTGTTTGATGCAACAGCATCTTTTCACTTATTTCCCCGCCTTGACAGGGGGAGAAAAAACCGCTGCCTGTAAAAGAGACTTTTTCAGTGCGGTTTCAAGCTTTTGTCCGGCATATTTAAAACTTTGTCTCGGAGCCGCCTTTCCCGTAAGCAAGCCCCGCCCGGGCAAGCCCGTACATTTCGCAAAGCCACGGCGGTCCTGAGCACGGCTTTGCCGTGCATATTCAGATTCGGCAAA
>CAZGYO010000175.1:0-6124 GCA_964530455.1 uncultured Victivallales bacterium | reverse complement strand
GAACAGCTTCGCATCCGCGGCGCAGCGGCTTCGTGAAACAAGCGGGCTATTGAAGATGCCCGCAAGCGGATAAGCTTACGGATTCCTCAGCACGGCGCCGGTATCCGCGCTTGTGGCCATGGCTGCGTATCTCGCGAGCCATCCGCTTTTTATTTTCGGTTCGGGCGCTGTCCACCGGGCTTTTCTTTTTTCGAGTTCGGGTTCGGGTACCTCCAATATTATCTTTCTTTCGGGGATATCTATGCTTATAATGTCGCCCTGTTTGACCAGTGCGATCATCCCGCCCGCCGCAGCTTCCGGGCTGATATGTCCAATGCACGCGCCGCGCGTACCTCCGCTGAACCGACCGTCGGTTATGAGGGCGACTTTCTCGCCGAGTCCCTGGCCCATTATATAGCTTGTAGGAGCTAGCATCTCCTGCATCCCGGGCCCACCTTTCGGGCCTTCGCAGCGGATGACGACGACGTCGCCCTCTTTTACTTTTCCCTCGAGAATTCCCTCGCAGGCTTCTTCTTGGCTCTCGAAGATAACCGCAGGCCCGCGGTGCGTGAGCATCAAGGGGGACACGCCCGCTGTTTTGACTACGGACCCGTTTTCGGCAAGGTTTCCGTAGAGTATCGCGAGGCCGCCGTCCGCGCTGTATGCGTTTTCAAGAGTCCGTATGCATTCGCCGTCGGGTTCGCTTGCGTCGGCGATTGTTTCACCTATAGTTTTGCCTGTGACGGTCTTGCAGGAAAGGTTCAGTAATCCGTTGATCCTGGATATCTCCTTCATTATTCCGCTTATTCCGCCCGCAGCGTCGACGTCTTCCATGTGGTATTTGCTTGATGGCGAGACCTTGCAGATGTTCGGCGTTTTTCTGCTGATGGAATCAATTTTTTTCAGTTCCAGGGATATTCCGGCCTCGTGGGCGATCGCAGGAGTATGAAGAACCGTGTTGGTGCTTCCGCCCATTGCCATATCGACCGCAATGGCGTTCATAAAAGCGTTTTCAGTGGCTATATCGCGTGGGAGAGGGCCTTCTTCTTCTGCGAGCCTGACCGAGTATTTCGCGGCTGTCTTCCAGAGTTCTTCGCGCGCCGGGTCAACGGCCAGCACCGTGCCGTTTCCGGGCAGTCCCATGCCGAGGGCCTCTGTGAGGCAGTTCATACTGTTTGCGGTGAACATTCCCGAGCACGAACCGCAGCCAGGGCATCCGCCCTGTTCGAGTTTTTTCAGAGTTTCCCCGTCGAGTTTCCCTACCTTGAACTCGCCTACGCCCTCGAATATCGATATGAGGTCGGAGGCGGAACCGTCTTCCCTTTGCCCCGCGGCCATGGGGCCGCCAGAAACGAAGATTGTCGGTATGTTCAGTCGCATGGCCGCCATGAGCATTCCCGGGATGATTTTGTCGCAGTTCGGTATGCATATCATCGCGTCCATTGGATGCGCGCGCATCATGCTTTCCACGCAATCTGCTATCAGCTCCCTGCTTGCCAGGGAATACTTCATTCCGGAATGCCCCATTGCTATGCCGTCGCAGATCGCGATAGTGTTGAACTCAAAAGGTACGCCCCCGGATTCTCTGATTTGGTCGCATACCAGTTTTCCGACCCTGTCGAGATGGCAGTGGCCGGGAACGATGTTGGTGTAGGAGTTGCAGACGCCGATAAATGGTTTATCGATGTCTTCGGGGCTTATGCCGGTCGCGTACATAAGGGATCTGTGCGGAGCCCGTTCCAGGCCTTTTTTAATGACATCGCTTCGCATGATTTTTTTTCTCCCTGGTTTGTTTTTGTCTGAATTCCGGTTATCTGTTTGTTCCGGACATTGAAAATCTAGCGAGTTTATCCTTGTTCTTCAAATAATATCACACTAATAAGTTTATGTTTGAACGTTTATCCGACAGATTTCAGGGGGTTTTCAGGACCTTGCGTGGCCAGGGACGCCTGAGCGAATCCAATATTGCCGATGCAATGCGCGAGATTCGCGTTGCTTTGCTCGAGGCGGATGTGAATCAGAAGGTGGCGATGGACTTTATCGAACAGGTTCGCGCGGAGTGCCTGGGCGATGAGGTGCTCAGAAGCGTCACGCCTGGTCAGCAGGTTGTCAAGGTCGTCAACGATAAACTTGTAGAGCTGATGGGGGAGAAGGCTGCGCCGCTGACTTTCAAGAACAAGCCCGCCGTGATCATGATGATAGGTCTTCACGGAAGCGGCAAGACCACCAGCAGCGCGAAACTCGCAAACCTGGTGAAAAAACAGGGAAGAAACCCCATTCTGGTGGCGGCCGACGTGTACCGTCCAGCCGCGATAGACCAGCTTGAGATACTCGGAGACGATACAGGTGTTCCGGTACATGTAGAGCGCGGCAATCGGAATGTTCCGGCCATAGCGCGGAATGCCTGGGAGAGAGCGCGGCTGGAGAATTTCGACACGGTGATAATCGATACCGCCGGCCGTCTCCAGATCGACGAGGCAATGCTTCGCGAACTGGTACTGATCAAGCAGGCGGTAAATGCCGGCGAGGTGCTTCTTGTAGCGGACGCGGCACTGGGGCAGGAAGCGGTTTCCGTGGCCGAACACTTTCACCGCGACCTCAACATCAGCGGTGTGATCCTTAGCAAGCTCGACGGCGATGCGCGCGGTGGCGCTGCGCTTTCGATACGCAAGGTTGCCGAGTGCCCGATCAAGTTTGTGGGAGTTGGGGAGAAGATTGAGGATCTTGAAGTATTTCATCCCGACAGGATGGCCTCAAGAATTCTGGGGATGGGGGATGTGGTTTCGCTTGTCGAGAAGGCTTCCGAACAGATCGAGGAGGAGGAAGCGGCCAGGCTCGAGGAAAAGCTCCGGAAGAACAAATTCGATTTCGAGGATTTTCTTCAGCAGATCCGCCAGATGAAGAAGATGGGTGGGCTTGAGTCGGTTCTGAAGATGCTTCCGGGCGGAGATGCGATGGCGAATTCCGCGGGGATGGACGAGTCCAGGACGGTCCGGATGGAGGCTGCCATTCTTTCGATGACGCCCGGGGAGCGCCGCAGACCCGACATCATTGATTTTTCACGTAGAAAGCGCATTGCGAAAGGTAGCGGAACCAGCCTGGAACTTGTCGGACAACTCATAAAGCAGTTTCTGATGATGCGCAAGATGATGAAGAAGACCGGGCTCGTCCAGAAAATGATGTCGGGGGGGCTGTCCGGACTCGGCGCTATGGGGATGGGGGGATTGTCCAGGCAGATAGGCGGAGCCGGGGCGACGAAAAAGAAGAAGAAAAAACGTCGAAAGAGAAGCAAACGCCGCCGTTGAAACACTGGAATTTTTCTTAACTCGTGTTATAGTTTTTGCTTTTGTCCGAAAGTGTCGGATTAAAACAATACTGGGAATAAGAAGTGGCAGCGAAAAAGAAGATAATCAGAAAATTCAAGCCGAGTGCGACAAAGACCTTTGTCGGCAAGAAGACCTCCTTTAAGAATCTGAAAAGGGATTCTTCGCCTCAGAAACAGGGCGAAACCGAGGAATCCGCGCAGGCGGCCGCTTCCGAGAGCCCGCAGCAGATCCAGGCGCCGCCCGAACAGCAGGTTGAATCACATTATCTGGAGCCCCGGCAGCCGGAACCCGCCCCGGCCCCGGAACAGCAGGAAGAGGAGCGGCAGCTTCCTCAGCAGGAATACATCGTAGCGGAAGCTCCGGAACAGCAACAGGTGCCGCCGCAGATCCCCGCCCCCCCACAGGAGGCACAGGAATCCCGACCGCTTGTGGAAGCGCCTGCCGCGCATCCCGGGCATCAGCAGATACCTGAAGAACAGATAGAGGAAATACCCGAACCCCGGCCTGTCCAAGCTCAACCCGAGGAGCAGGCGCTGCACGAAGTCCCGGAACAGGCTCAGGTCCCTGAAGAGGAAGTCCTGGAAGAGGTGTCGAGCGGGGGAGTGGTCTACCCGCCCAACTACGACGAGACGGATGATTTCAAGGATCAGATATTGAGTTGCGCCGAGGTCATAAATACAATCTCCCTGCCGGGTTGGGAAAGTACGGAGGTTATCGATATCATACATATGATGGTGCGCTCACTGAACATGGATGTTGTGAGTCTTGTGATAGCCGACCAGGAAAGACCGGGCAGTTTGAAACCGGTTGTGAGCCGTGGCTTTTCCCTGCCTCCGAACAGGGATATCGTTTCATTGTGGGAGGGTACAGTCACCGGGGAGTGTTCTGTTGATTGGGACAAGCTGATGGATCTGGCTGCCGACAAAAAGACAGAGCTTGCCTACTGGGTCGTGCATTCCGAAATAATGTCCGTGGGCTACGTGCCGCTACAGGACGGGCAGAAAGCCTACGGTTTTCTTTTTATCGGGACCATAGGCAAAAAGGAGATATCTCCTATAGCCTCTCCGCTTTTCGAGATATGCGGTTGCAGCATAGGCGCGTCGCTGGCGATGGACGGCATGCTTAAGAACGCCGCTGAACAGGCGGCCGCCGCCGATCCTCAGGTTTCTACCAAGACCGGTCCGATCCAGGGGCTACATCCCGGATCAAAAGACGTGGTTCTGAAGATACTGAACGATCTTCAGGGCAATTTTTCGATGCTTATGGGAAATCTTGCCAGGCTGAGAAGCGCTTCGGGAATGGAGGATGGCGATATAAGTTCCGTCATAAACGAGTGCAACCGCATGCTTTCAAAGAGTATACTGCTTCTTGACGACATAAGCGACATCGCTTGCGGCAAAAAATAACGGGACAGCGCCCTGCCGTTAATCCGGCTGTTTCACGAAGCCGGTAAATTTTTCATGAAACTGGCTCTTAAGACAGCGAGAAAGAAGTTGCCGCTATGAACAGCAAATTGTATCTTGATCCCGCGCAACTCCATTCGTGCTCCCTGTGCGGCAAATGCTGCAGGGGCTGGCTGGTGCCGGTTACTCCTGATGAAAAGGACAGAATATCGCGTCTCCGCCTTTCCGGGGATTATTCCGAGGCTTTCGATGTGCATCCTGTCAGGAAGGGAATGTTTATCTTGAAAAAGCTGGGTAAAGACTGCATTTTCCTCGGAAGGGACAATAAGTGTATCATACACTCCGAACACGGTCACGAGGCGAAACCGCTGGCTTGCAGGCTTTATCCATATAATATTTCGCGCTGGACGGACGGTGCGGTATCGATGTCGCTGCGCTACGACTGCCCGGAATCCGCATCGGGCAGGGGTACGGCGTCCGCGGAGAAGCTTGACGAGATACACAAGCTGGCCGCTGAGATGAAAAGCGCGGAAACTGCACGGGCCGAAGCAGTTTATTCCAGGGATTTCGGAATCGGGCTCGAAAAAATCCGGACAGTTTCCCATGCGTATCGCAATTTTCTCACGGAGGACCTCGACACGCTTGTTCCCAGGCTCTTCGGGGCGAAAAAACTCCTCGACTTTCATTCTCTGCCCACCAATAGAGCGGATATAGAGAATGCCGGATCGGATTTTGCCGAAGACGCCTCGAATCTGATAAACAGAAGCATTGAAGATCTCGTTTCCGAGATAGAATCTTCGAATTTTCCGGAACTGCATTCGAGGGTCATGTTCCGTGGAATACTGGGCAACTACGTGAGGAACGACGACGACCTGATTTGGCTTACCTTTTACCACCGCATCTTCCGCGCGCTCTCACTGGTGAAATTTTCTTTGGGGAAGGGGAGCCTGAAAAGGATTAACAGCGCTATGCCGGTTAGCACAGGTATCGACCCGCTGAAACTGCTTCGCGGTTCATCTTTTGCCCGGGACTGTTTCGAACCTTTTGTGCGTTACATTTCGAACCGGCTTATGCCCATGCATATCTGCGGCGGCAGCTGTAGGGGACTCAGTTTTGAGGAGGGTATGAGGCACCTGATAATTGCGTTTCCAGCCACCGCCGCGCTGGCGGCGATGCTTGCCGGGGAGCAGGGGGCCGAAAAGGTCAGCCGTGACGATTTTATCAGGGCGATAATGGCTGTGGACCGGACTTTCGCTAATTCCGCGTTTTTCGGTCTTGCCCGGAGCCGGAAAATGGAGCGGGGTCTGTCGCGTAATGCCCTCGGCGGCCTGCTCGCCCCACTGTGGTCGGGTTGTGTTAAATAGTTAGTGCATATTCGAAAAGGTTTTGGATATTCCAAAACTTTTAGAATCTGCA
>CAZGYO010000174.1:0-6158 GCA_964530455.1 uncultured Victivallales bacterium | reverse complement strand
GGAAGACGGCCGCGCAGAGGGTGAAGATTATAATCGAGGATATCACAAAGGTTTTGATGAAATCGACAATCCATATTCTCGGTGTCATCGTATTGAAGCCGTATCGTTTCTCGATCCTGAAACTGCCGTATAGCGAAAAGGGAATGGAAAGCATGGTCTTGATAATATGCAGGAACAGGAAAAAGAGAGCTCCCTTGACGGCGAATGGAACGTTTTCTGGCACCAGGATTTCGTCATAATATACAACGGCTCCGGAAAAGATGAATAGAGCTGCGAGAACAAAAAAGAAAGCGCCGCTTACAAGGTTGATACGGATTTTCTCAAGCGAGTATTCTACGGATTCCGCGAATTTCGCGGAATCAATGTGTTCTTCGAAGATTTCAGGTATCGCCCCCGCCTTTTTCTTTATGTGCGAATAGTTCAATACTTCAAGGACGGTGTCGAAGACGTAAAGTCCCGCGAAAACTCCGAGTATTGTCCATGTATAGATGTTCATTTATAAGTTGATGATCCGGTTTCAAAACTCCGCCTCAACCCTTTGGGAGGCAGGCCGCGCGGCCACGGAGAGTTTTGAAATTGGCTCCGATATTTTGTTTTCTCCGATGTCATGCCGTCAGGGACAATGCATTGATATCGGCGATTTTCAAGCAGTCAATCCTTCCGTCGGATGATGATCGCGTTGTTGGTGGTCTCATGCAGGAGGCCCACGGCTTTGCATACCTGCTCAACGGCATCGGAGAACGGAATATTTTTTGCCTTGAAAGTTATACTGGGAAACGATTTGTCCGCGGGATCGAAGGATTCGTAGATGAAGAAGTCCTTCTTCCTGATTCCGGACTTGAATGCGATAATCCCAAGCTCTCTGAAAACCTTGTCGAGAGGTGTTTTCTCGAATGAAAGTTTCGGAATGACAAGCGTGTCCAGTGCCAGGGAAAGGTCGAGAGCCGACTCGGAGGTGCCGGACGGGTCGTTTATGCTTTCGGCAATCTCGCCGGCGTATTTCCATTCCGACTCGGATATGCGTTCGAGTTCGGTGACTTCTCTTCTTTCTTCCGAGATTTCAAAAAGGCGTTTCTCAACGCGCTTCAGTGTTCTTACGGCTTTCTCGTTGTAGGGGTCCAGTACCAGAAGCTGATTATATGTATCCCTGGCTTCGGCCAGGCTTCCGGCGTTGAAGAGCTTATCGCCCTGTCTCATAAGGGTGTCAACGCGGAGCTTCCGTTCGTTGGCTTCCGGGTCGATGGTGTCGATATCGACCGCAAGGCGGAATGCGAGAGCCTTCATCTTTTCGGTCTTGCGTTCCCTGAAATGCTCCATCTTTCCCTTGAGACGCGGGGCGCAGGTCTCCGCGTTCTTTGAAAGTATAAGTGCCTTCCTGTAGGCGTCCAGATCCTTTTTGTCCTCGGCCCTCATTGCGGTTTCCGCGGCCCAGTCGCCGTAGAGCCTGCCCAGTTCCGTGCGGATATCCTCTTCACGCGGTGTTCCTTTGTATTCGCGCAGCACGGTGTTGTACTTTTCCGCGGCGTCACTGTAGCGGTTGCGTCTTCTGCTTTCACGCGCATCCCGTATCAGAGAGGCCATGGGGCCCGGGGTCCCGCACGAGAAGAGAAGGGTGAAGAACGATGCGAGAAAAAGGTTTCCGGCAATGCGGGTGTATTTATTTTTCATGGATAGCTCCTGATCAGGACGGTTTTTTGAATTTCATGCCTGCGATTCTCAGGAAGTTGGCCAGGAGGGAGTGACCGTGTTCGGTCAGAATGGATTCGGGGTGGAACTGTACTCCGTAGATGGGCAGCAAACGGTGTTTGACCCCCATTACGACCCCGTCTTCCGTTTCGGCTGTCGTTTCGAGGCATTCCGGTAGCGTTTTGCGTTCTATTATCAGCGAATGGTACCGGGTCGCGGTGAATCCGTCCGGGATAGCGTCAAAAAGGTCTTTTCCGTTGTGCAGAACTTTCGAAACCTTGCCGTGCATCAAATAGGGCGCGTGTACGATATTGGCTCCGAACACTTCGCCGATGCATTGATGGCCCAGGCAGACACCGAGCACGGGAATTGTATTTTCGGCGCAGTATTTCACGGCGTCGCAGGAGATTCCCGCTTTTTTCGGAGTGCAGGGCCCCGGCGAGACTACAAGCGCCTCGAAATCCATATTCTCCAGTTGCGTCCGTGATATTCTATCGTTCCTCACGACTTCTGGCCGGCATTCCATCTCTCCGAGATATAGCACGATGTTGTATGTGAACGAGTCGTAGTTATCTATCATTAAAAGCATTGGAAACTTCCTTTTTCTGGAAAAAGCCGTGACGGATAAAATGCCCCTGACGAAGCGAAATGCAAACTCTCAAACAGCTATCGTGCGGAATTTCAGCGCTTTCAGCTTGAAATGATTTTTTACGGATATATAGTTGTCATCGGAATAGTGAGTATGTTGAAAAAGTATATATAACTCCGGGAGTAGCGTCATGGCTGATAAAGAAAAAGAAAACAAAGACCAGAAAAAAGTGGTACTGAACTCAGACGGTGATTCTTCAGCGGATTCATCCGACGTCACGAAGGTTGGTCCGGCCGCGGGAGACGATACAACGTCCTCCGAGGCCGCTGCAAGTCCCGAACAGAACAAGGGGCGGCGCACCATCAAGCTGAAACCTATTAAACCTGCCGGTGATGAGGATGCCCGCGACACGGTTTCGCTGTCGAGGGAAGAAGAGGACGACGAGACGGTAAAGATACAGCGTCCCGCGCAGAAATCCGGTGGTGACTCCGCGGAAGGTCCTACGGTTCCCGGCACAAAGCAGACTATAAAACTCCGTCCGTCTTCGACGGCCGCGGGAGCCGCCGCTTCCACGCCGCCCCCCGCCCCCCCGCCGGCAGCGGACGAAAGCAGCGGCAACAAAGCTGCCAAGAGAACAATAAAACTTGTCCCTAAAGGGAAAGAGGAATCGGCGGCGGCGCCCGCCGCTCCGTCCTCCCCCACTGTACAGATGCCGGAAGGACAGGCGGCGTCACCGGCCGCGCCTTCCTCGCCCACGGTTCAGATGTCTGAGCCCGAAGCGCCCCCAGCGCAGGAGCCGACATCGACAAAGACTTCTGCAAAGCGCACATTGAAGCTCAAGACCACCCAGAAAGCGCCTCCACCGTCTCAAGCGGCGCTGGACACGGACACGGAAGGAGTTTCATCTTCACAGGAGATGCGCGCGCCGCAGGCGAAGGCTGCCACATCGGACGAACCTTCGATAATTTTCACTCTCGTTGCCTGTGCGGCCTTTTTCGTCATGGCCTACATGACATGGATGACAGCCGGTCAGTTCTCCGAGCTTTATCTGGAAGTGAACAGCGCGAACGTGCCGGGGCTGAGCGGAAAGGTCCAGTAAAAATTTTCTTCCGCGCCGAAGAAAATCTTTGCGCGGCGCTATAAGCCGTAGACCTGAAAAAAGCAGTCAGGGCAGGTTCAGGCAATCCTTCCGACCAGGCCGCTTTTTCCCCTCTGTGCCCGGGTCTTATTGGTGAGCCGGCTCTCGTGACAGAGTTTGCTTTTCATTCTTCAGGCGGCTTGTTTTTTCTTTCAGCACGGTTAGTTTAATTTTTTCCCCCATGCGATAACGGACATACGAGATGAGCAGCATCGAAAATATAAGGACATCCCAGGAAAAGTTTATAATACCGACATATTCGGCGAATCTGCTTCTTACCGAAGGGAGCGGCTGCCGGGTCAAGGATTCCGACGGGAAAGAGTACCTGGATTTTACTTCGGGTATAAGCGTCTGCAGCCTGGGCCACTGCCATCCGGCCGTGTCCGCCGCGATCGAGAGGCAGTGCAGGAAACTGGTTCACGTATCCAACCTGTTCCTGAACGAGACGCAGCCGGTTCTGGGCGGGAAACTGGTCGAGAAAGCATTTCCGGGCAGCGTGTTTTTCGCGAACAGCGGCGCTGAAGCAAATGAGGGAATGCTGAAGTTCGCCAGGAAACACGGCTGGGAAGACGGCAGATACGAGATAATCTCGATGCTGGATTCATTTCACGGAAGAACTCTGGCTACGCTTGCAGCCACCGGAAGAGACAAGTACAGAAAGGGCTTCGCGCCCGATATGCCGGGTTTTATCCATGTCCCTTTCAACGATATAGATGCAGTCAGGAAAGCGACCAACGAAAAGACATGCGCTGTCATTATTGAACCTGTGCAGGGGGAAGGGGGCGTGATTCCCGCTGACCAGGAATACCTCAAGGCCCTGAGGGAGCACTGTGACCGGTGCGGCATACTCCTGCTTTTCGATGAAGTACAGTGCGGCATGGGCCGTACTGGCACATTTTTCGCTTTCCGGGGCTACGGTGTGGAGCCGGACGCGGTCTCGCTGGCCAAGGCTCTGGGAAACGGATTTCCCATCGGGGCGTTCATAGTAAAAGAAAAATACAGAGCCGTTTTGTCGGCCGGAACCCATGCGAGCACTTTTGGTGGCTCGCCGCTGGCATGCGCGGCCGCCATTGCCGTTCTCGATGCTTTTGACAATGAGAAAATTCTTGAGAACGTCCGCAAAATGGCTCCCGCCCTGCGCGCGAGGCTTGAATCCATCGGTTCGGAAACAGGGCTTTTCCGCGAGATTCGCGGCAGAGGTCTGATGCTGGGGGTCGAACTTGATCGAATGAATGCTGCCGAACTCAGGAAAAACGCTCTGGAAAAGGGGCTTCTCGTGCTGACCGCGGGGGAAAACGTTCTCCGGCTGCTGCCCCCGCTGACCATAGGGGAAGATGAGATAGACGAAGCTGCGGATATTCTTGAAAAGTCTCTTGCTGAGATTGAAAGGCGGTGATAAATGCATAAGGACCTGCTCACAGTGGAGGATGTCACGATACGCGACCTCGAGCGTATTTTCGCGTTATCCTCCAAGATGAAAAAAGAGAGGACCGAGTTCAAGGGGAAACCGCTTTCGGGAAAAAGCGTGGCCCTGATGTTTTCGAAGAACTCCACAAGGACAAGGGTTTCTTTCGAGGTGGGGATCAGTGAACTCGGAGGTTTCGCCATATATCTTGACCAGAAAAACACACAGCTTGGGAGAGGGGAAAGCATATCCGATACAGCCCGGGTTCTCAGCCGGTATGTACATGCGGTAGTTATCCGCACCTACAGGCACGGGGAAGTGGTAGAATTCGCGAAGCACGCGAACATCCCCGTGATCAATGCACTTACCGACGAGTTTCATCCCTGTCAGATCCTCGCTGACATGTTCACGATTTACGAATACAGCCGTGATCTTGGGAATGTGAAGCTTGCCTATCTCGGGGACTGTTCAAGCAATGTTGCCAGTTCTCTTATACTCGCGGCAAAACTTGGCGGTTTCGGGCTCACCTTATCCTCTCCGCCGTCCTACGGCCCCTCGAAATCTATAATGGAATCCGGAAACATGGGCAAGGGTTCAGTAAGCTGGATCCAGGATCCGGCCGAAGCGGTGCGCGGAGCAGATTACCTGTACACCGACGTCTGGGTCAGCATGGGCTGCGAGGAAGAAAAGGAGAAAAGGTTGAAGGCATTTGCTCCGTACAGGATATCTGCGGATACAGTTGCCTGCGCAGGGGCCGGCGTCAAAATCATGCATTGTCTTCCCGCCCATCGGGGGCAGGAGATTGCCGACGAGGTTATGGACAGTCATAATTCCATTGTTTTCGACCAGGCTGAAAACCGGCTTCACGTGCAGAAAGCAATATTGAGTATGCTACTGAGTGGAGACTAGCGTTATGGTGGAAAATAACAGAGTCATTTATCTGAGCGGGCCTATAATGGATGAAACGTCCGACGGGGCCCGTTACTGGCGTGAAGAGGTGAAGTCTCTGCTTGGTGACAGCTTCAAACTGCTGGACCCCATGCGACGCCATTTCGTCGACCGGAAAGTCGACAGCTCAAACGAGATAGTGGAGTTCGACCTGCAGGATGTAAGAGACGCGGACATCGTTCTTGTCAATTATTCCAAGGCCAGCATAGGCACGAGCATGGAGATATTCTACGCGTCGCACAACCTCGGCAAGTTCGTGATAGCCTTTTCGCACTACCCGTTTGAGGAATGCAGCCCCTGGATGGTCAAGTACTGTACGAAGATACTGTCCTCCCTGGAGGAGGCGTGCGAATATATAAAAATACATTTTGGAGAGGAAGATGACTTCTAAG
>CAZGYO010000173.1:0-6160 GCA_964530455.1 uncultured Victivallales bacterium | reverse complement strand
TGGTGAATGATCCCTGGAAAAGGTAGGGTGATCCCTGTCCCCTTCCATGATTAATCCAGAACCCCTGTTCAAGCAAACGGATATACTTGACCTCGCCTTTCTTGACTTCGGGCAGGTCGTTGTACACGTTTTCCACGTAGACGGTTGCGTAGGTCTTGCTTTCGTCGCGCCCGCTCGGAATGACCGGGGGTTTTTCCCTTTTTCTGAGGGGGAGAACGGAAATCACCTCCATCAGCTTGTCGCGTTCCAGCAGTTCTTTGTTGCCCCATACATCGATGTAGTAGGCCTGAAAGTTGCAGCTTTGTGGCATATCGTATCCCGCGGAGACCAGGAAAGTTTTCTCGGTAATCGGGTACGGTTTGACGTAGTATCCGCCGACATATGGGACGCCGCCCTCTTCGACGGGCTTCATTTCCGAGCCGATACCTCGTCCGATGGCGCTGTGGTAAGGGGTCACGCTGCGTATGCCCTCGGGGTTGTTGATTCCCGCGGTGAGGTCGCAGAGCGCCACCATACCTTCGTTTCCGGCGCGGTGGGAGGATCCCATGGCGACGAGTTTCTGGGTGCCGGGAATCGGCACCGGGTCTTTAAGGGCCTGTATTATAAGGTTGTCGGGGATATGCACGCGGTAAAAGCCGTCGCTGGCCGAGCCGTCTGGCCTGACCGCCCAGAGCGAAAATATCTCGTCAACTCCGCGTTCCTGGTAGTCCCAGCGCATGAAAACTATCTTGCCGTCGTTCAGCACGTACGGGTACGCGTCGTCGTCCGCGGAATATGAGATCCTCAGCACGGTCTTCAGGTCCGGCTGCAGGCGGAATATGTTATTTTGGGCGTAGTTGCCGCCACCGCACTGTATTCCGGCGAGGGAGCGTGTGCTGCCGAAAACGACTCCGCCGTCGGGAAGCCATGCGGGATCGACGTCGTGGTGTTTACTGTCCGTGAGCTGTTTGAGGTTCCGTCCGTCCACCCCGATCTCGTAGAGCCACTGGGATCCTCTGTCACCGTCGGACCTGGAGAACACTATCCTGTCAGCGTCGAACCAGAGGTCGATATCCTGGACATAGCCGGGGTTCTTGATCTGGTCCTTTATAAGAGCCTTCGCGGGTGAAGTCGGATTTAATCCGTCCTGCACATATATATCGCCGCCGGAAGGGTACTTGTTCATGTGTATATCCGGCTGTATATGGTGGCCGCCGGAAAAGCGTTTAAGGTACACAATTTCTTTGAAATCGATATCTTTGGTTTCCAATACGACCGGGCGCGCGGTTTCCCGCCAGGAGACCCAGGCGCCGCGCGCGACGCTAAGGTTTCCGTCTTTCGCGAGCTTAGCGAATTCGCCGCGCATTTTACCCACCGCGGAGGCGTTTCCACCGGCCCACTGGGCTTTTTCTTCGGCGCGGCGCATGACATCGGCGGCGAGCTTGTGGAGGTCTGCCGCGCGGCGGTGCGCGCCGAGGCTTATTGCCTGGCGCATATAGTCCATAGCGAGATATTCGCTTTCCGGGACCGCCATCCATTTCGTGAACCAGGCGGCCGGGTTGCTTCCCGGCCACGGCATTCCTCTTTTCTCACGGTCATTCTCGCTGGAGATTTTTATGCTTATCGTCCATTCGGCCATCGCCCGTACGAACGGGTCTTTGCTGCTGAGAAAATCGGCGGCGCGCGCCGCTATTTCTTCGGGCATATCGGGATGGCCGCGCCCTCCGTTGTCGATGTAGGCATGCTGTCCGGGCAGGCTCTCGCAGAAAACCTGCAGCAGCATCTCGACCGCGGCGGACTCGGCGTGCGGGCCGCCCTTTTTAGACAGGTCGTCGACGAGTGCGATGGTGTTTTTTACGAGTTTCTTTTCATCGCCTACGGTAATCTTTCGCGTTCTTCCGCCCTTTTTGATCTCCTTTTCGATTGCGCTCTTTTCCGCCTCCCGGGACATCTTACGGCCGAGGCCCCTGTCGGAGGTGGAAATCTTATTGCCGTAACCGGAGTGAAGGCGCAGCGCTAAAGCGGCTGCCGCGAAGTCGCGCGACGCATCGTCGGTGGCGTAGGTCTTGAAAAGCTGATCCGATACGGCCTTGACGCCCTGCGAGTTCAGCAGCTTGATATAGTCCAAAGAGCGTTCGGCAATCTCTTCGCTTATATAAAAATTGCCCGTGGACCTAGTGTTCCGCCGCGCCTTTTCCATGCTCGCAAGCTGGGCTTCGGAAAACGTGCTGATACCCGCTATCGGGTCAGGGCCGTCCGCGGACATTGCCGACGGGGCCGTGACCACGATGGCCACGACCGCGATAATTCCAAATACTCTCTTTTGCGCACTCATTTTTTTCTCCTTTTAAAATTGGCTTCTTTTTATAAATTAATACTAAAACCGCGAATATTTGTCCTTATATCAAAGACAAACAGCCGATTCCCTGAAATTGACCCGGGCGCCGGAATCTCTTCTGTGTTCCCGACCGCCTCTGATGATTTCCGGGCGCACGTATATGAGGGTATGATCCGAGTTATCTCCTTTAAGTCGCTGAATCATCTTCTCCCCGCCGACCATGCCGACCTTGATCCAGGGTTCATCTATGTAGAGCAGGAGTCGCGAATCCGAGTAGTCTTCCTCGCCTCCACCGCTGGGGTTTGAAAGTCCGCAAAAACGCAGATCTGGGCCCGGCTCCAGGCCGAGTGGTGAGATTTTCTCGATCAGTTCGGAATATCTGCCCTTGAAATTGTCGAAAAGCACGGCTATCGGGGCTTCGGAATCTTCAACAAGCATCTTGAAATGCTCCTGGAAGTTGCCCGGTCCGACCCCGTCGTCACCTATTATGAAATGTACCGGTTCGAGCCCGGCCGCGCGCATCGCCTTGTCGTATCCCTCAATACGAATCGCGATAAAGGGAACCGCATCCAGCACTCCCCTCCTGGAGTAAAAGATAATTGTTTTAAAACCCATATCGATCAACCGCGAGGTCATTTCGCAGTAACCGTGGACCTGGTCCCAGCTGACGGAGTCACAGGAATTGCTGTGTTCGGGCATCCCGACCTTGACGATGGGTATGTTTCTTTCCTTTGCGAAGACTTTAAGTTTTTCGGACATGGGCAGAAGTGTGAAGACCATGATACCGGCGGCATTTTCAAACTGGACCATATCGTCATCGTCAAGGTCGCGCAGGGGTTTCGCCGTGGGAAAGGCTATGCACCGGAGGCCGTTTCTGTACAGGATTTCGCGTGCGCCGTGGTATGCCTTCTCGGCGAATGTCATGCTTTGAGAGACAAAAAATATGTCCCTGTTGACATTTTCGCCCGGACGAAAAACCGTCCTTGAAGCGAAACGCCTGAGCTTCCTGCCCGCACGGTAGCGTCCCCTTTCGATCTTCTCGATGTATTCCGTCCTCAACAAATTCCGGAGCACTCTCGAAAGGGTCGCCGTTGAAATACCCGTCTGATCCTTGATTTCGGCTCGAGACATCACCTTGCCGCTTCCGGCAAGGCAGTCAAGTATAGCTGTTGTCTTATGGCTCATGTCTATAATACTTTCAGGCGTCGACAAAGTTGAATCAGTTATGATTAAAACCCACACCAGCGCCGTCCGCGCACAAATATATATACGGGTCTACCGCGCAGTCAAGTAAAGCGACAAAATAAATGTGGAAAAACGGGCAGTTGTAATCATATATGATCTATATTCCGGGCAAAAAAAGGCCTGCTGAATAATCTTTTCACTCGGACCTTCACCGTATAAGCGGTATACGGGCTTGGGATATGCAGGGGGCGGATTATTCTTCAGATATGAGAATCGCCGCGGATCCGGCGGAGATTTTAAGCTCGGCGATCTTACCGCCGTGGACAATGCTCCGGTCTTCGCTGTTTTCGAGGACAAACTGTCCTGTGGAATGTATGAGCAGTCCGGTCTCGACATCCCTTGCGGAGTCTAATTCCAGTTTTATCCTACCATCAACGCGTTTTCCTGAGGCGGTAATCCCGCCGCGGAGTCTAAGGTTCCGGAATGCCAGCGGACGGTTTTCCCAGCGGGGCAGGAGTGCGGGAAAAATCTCGATACAGTCACGGTAATCCTGAATGATGGTATCGAGCATGGCCATGAGGTAGAGTCCCATCACGGTAAAGTAGTAAGCGCCGGTCTTGTGGGTCCATCCGTAACGGCAACTGGACTCGAAGAACTGAATCCATTCCGGGTCGGCGAATCGTGACGGCTGAACCAGTGAAAGATCTCGCTGCGCGGCGGCCCCGTCCCTCATGCGGACTGAAGAGAGCAGGAACTGGCCGAAAGTCCAGCCCATGCTTTTGGGGACGCGCGTCCCCTTGCAGAGCTGGTAGCGCCGGTTCCAACTGATATGCACTGCTTTGTAGTCCATCCATTCTTTCATGGGCAGGTAAGTAAGGGGATTGAGTTGCGGAGGGTGTTTCTGAAGTCCGAACGGGCGGGGATCCGTGGCGCTGGTTTTCAGGCTTCCGTCCTCTCTGAGAAGGCCTGTAAAATCAAACCCGGCATCTAGAACGGACCGGACTTTCCTAACAAGGTCGCTGTCGCCGCCCCCGAGAATTTCACAGCATCGCAAGTACGCGTTGAAAGTGTATAACGAAGCCCAGACGGAGCAGAGGGGCTGCAGGGTCTCGGCGCCGTCCACAGTCGCTTCGTCCTGGCTGCGCAGGGGAACATCGTCGTTGCGAAATACAAAACCGTTCTCGCCGCGCTCGCAGTTTGCCTCGAAAAACCTGGCGACACCCTCGATCAGAGAGGCATGGCGCCTGAGGAAATCCTCGTCATCGCGGATCCGGAAGCATTCCCAGACCATGGCAACAACATATGCAGCGTTGTGAAACTGGTACGTATTTGCGTTTGTTGGCCCGTCGAGTTCGAACTCGTCCAGTTTCTCGAAAGGCGCTTCCCAAGGGAAGAATACGCCTTCGCGCCTGCAGATCCGCCGGGTATACCTTTCGCATGCGGCAAGGTCATCGTTGTAATAATGGAGCTGGGTTTCGTTGAGGCGGTGCAGGCCGAGTCGCGGCAGCGCCATCATCACATACCACTGGTCCTGCGGGAATCCGTGTCCCCAGTTGTTTGCGTTGAGACCGGAAGCGACCTGTATGTGGCTGGGATTGGGACACAGGCTTGCGGGCAGGTAGTATGCGAGCCGCGGCCACCAGGATGCTTCGGGTGTATTTTCGGGCATTTCTATGAGGCCGCTTCTCTCCCAGTGTTCCGCGACAGCGTCTTCATGCGTTTTCCGGTGTTCTTTTCCAGAGAGAAACTTTGCCGGGTCGTTTTTAATTTCCTCGGGTAGATGTCTGTCCATAAACAGCGCCTTCAGACGCACGCCCGAGTCACCGCTTGTGATCATCAGATCGGTTTCCTCGACCTCTGCAAACCCGCCTTCAACCCCCAGCAGCATCTGCGTATTTCGGCAGTCCGTACGGGATCTGATGCTCCATATATTTTCATCAAACTGATCTATATCGATGTTCAGTTCATGCAAAAGTTTCGACTTGTGTGTGCGGTTGTTATTTTCGGCTTCCCGGACGTCGAAAACAAAGCGCAGGATCAGTGCATGGCCGGGATCCCGGAGTTCCTGTTCGAGCGACCAGCACCAGAGTTGGGGGACGGCCCAGCTTGCGAAAACATGGGTTCTGTAGAGTGATTCCTCCTGCCACAGCGTGGAACATGACGCGGTCCAAAGGTCAAAAGACTGTTCCCAGCGTTTCAGGAGTCCGAGTCCGGGTTCCCGGCCGGTCCTGTCCGCTGCCAGCATATGAGCGAAAGACCTGAGTACGTGGCCGCCGTTGTCGTGGCGTTTGCTGTAGTGGTCCGCGTGGGCAAGGTGGGTGCGGCCGTAGTCCATATCGTAGTTGCGCCGTGAATGCAGACCGAACTCGTCGAGGCAGCCACCTACGGCGCCGTTCGCGACATAGCACGGCACGAAATCCATCCCTTTCTGCAACCATTCAAGATCGCGGCGGATGTTACCGCGGCGGACACATCCGGCAATATCATCGATCATAGATTCTATCCCTTGTTAGTGCATATTCGAAAAGGTTTTGGATATTCCAAAACTTTCAGAATCTGCACGTAACTCATTGGTTACAATGAGTTTTTATTAATACATAAAGGCTTGTGGAATTCGCAAACAACAATTAAAAAATGACACTTCTATGCGATTTTTGC
>CAZGYO010000172.1:0-6169 GCA_964530455.1 uncultured Victivallales bacterium | reverse complement strand
CCCGAAAGAGGTCTTTTTCAGCTCAAGTGTTGCACTTCAAACTTGAAACCGCCCAGGCTCCATGTTTATCGCGTTCGTCTGTACCGGATTTGCCACATCGACTCCTATTTCGGCGAGGTCGTCGAGCAGGCTGTAGCTCGAACCGCAGCAATGGTGCATTATCTTCGCTTGCGGACAGTGTTTCTTGATCGAGGCGATGTATTCGGCAAAATACGGTTTCACGAGTTCCCTGAATGTGTCAGGCGACATATACGGGTTGGTCTGCATTGCCAGGTCGTCGCCGATAAGCACCATGTCGATATATTCGCCTATTTCAGAGAAGTACAGATCGCCGAGTTTCTTGTTGGTTTCCAGAATCTTGCTGTTGAAAGCGTGGACGAAATCACTGTCCAAAGCCATGTCAAGGAGTATCTGGTCATAGCCTCTGAGCCAGCAGCCGAGTTCAAATATGCCCTGTCCGATCTGTCCGGCGCAGATGAAATAGTCGGTCTCGCGGTGCAGGCGGGCGGCTTTTTCACGCAGTCCCTTCACCATTTCGTCTTCCGGTTGCGGCCACGGCCAGGAATCGATGTCTTCGCGTGAAAGGTTTCTCATCGGGGCCTCTTCGATCGACTTGAAACCCCATGCCGCCCCCTTTGCCGGTTTTATACTGCGAAGGTCGCAGTCGAAATGTTTCTGTATCCTTTCATCGAATCCAGTAAGTTCCGTATCCGGCGTGCCTTGAAGCCCAAGCACATCGGCAATTTTCTCCTGCATTTCGGGTTTAGCGCTTGAAAGTATTGTGCCGCCGAAATCCATGGGTAAACGGTCGGGTTCCCCGTGTTCCAGGCATTTTTTCACGCGTTCTCTATGGCTCATTCTGCTCCTTTTTTAGTTTTTTTGATGTATTTTCCGCGGCTTAGGTCCTTTTCCGGGGCCGGGCCGGTGCTATTTCTCACTACAAGCCTGCCCGGCACAAACTCGACCAGACATCCTTCACTGTCCGGTTTGCGTGTGCCGTCTGCCATGGCCGCCGTAAGTTCAAGGGCGCGCGCTCCCACCTCGAAAAGTTCCAGGCTCACGACCGTCATCGCCGGAAGTGTCCCCGCGGCATAGATATCGTCGAAACCCACGACGGAAATATCTCGTGGTACGCGAAGCCCGCAGATTCCGCAGGCTTCGTAGAGAGCGATGCCGTAGGCCTCGTTGAAGGCTATAACTGCCGTTGGCCTGTCCTTACTTTTCATCAGCGGGACAAGACCGGGCACAATATCAGAGACCTTGTCTTCGAGATTTTCTGCCTTCCCCTCGTTTTGAAGATACAGTATGCGGGATGCGATCCCGCGTTCGGACATGATAAGTTCAAAGCCTTTTCTGCGCCGTTCGGAATAGACGTTGGTCTCTGAAGACGGGCCGATCCAGGCTATATCACCGTGCCCGAGTCCGAGTAGCATGTCAACAGCTTTGCCCATCGGTGTTACCGTGTCGATATCAACCCTTACCGGCACATTCTCCGGGACCGGCCAGCCGGCGAGAACCACCGGCATGCCTTTTTTCATGTGCGGCGCAAGCCTGGACCAGTCGGCATAGTACGATCCGGAAACCACCAGTCCGTCGATACGTCCCCGCCTGAGATATTCGAGCCCCGTATCTACCCCATTCCCTCCCGCGCCGTGGGGAATCGCCACGAACTGGAGACCCAGGCGTGATGCCGCGCTGAGCATACCGCTGGTAACGGGCGCATAGAAGTTGACCTGAAAAGGGGAGACCCGGCCTTCATCCTTCATTCCCACAAGCCCTCCCATCGCATAGCTGCGCCCCGTGCGCAGACTGCGACCGGCACGGTTCGGAACATAATCGAGTTTGGCACGGGCCTTGTCCACGCGCTTTGCGCAGTCCGCTGAAATCCGGCCCGTCTCGGATCCGTTCGACAGTACCTTGCTTACCGTGGAAATGCTTGTCCGCGCTTCCCGCGCGACATCGTGGATTGTTACTCTCCCGGCCATTTTTAATTGCCGTCCTTACTGTTTGCGAAAACGTTTTCGCTTCCCTAAAAATATAGTTTTGAAAAGCAATGTCAAGCGCGGGTGATGAAAAAGCGGGGGATAAAGCTAAAAGAAGCATTTGCCGCGGCTACGTTTCCAGCATGTTTCACGCGGAATTTTGAAACTGGCTTGAAAAACAATCTTCCATTGCGACATTCGCATTGATTTCACAATATCATCCCCTATCCTATACCATGTACGAAAATCAAAATTACATCAGTATCAGTCAGTTGAGAGAGCGCCTTCTGGCTGATGACAGCGGCGGAGGCTACCCCAAAAGGTTGGCGCTGGAGGAGATGCTTTTGGCCGATGGGAGCAGGGCCGACGAGGTGGCCGACCTCATCCAGGACAGCGGCTGGATCGCGTCAGGCCCCTTCAACAGTCTTACCTTCACGCTTTACCGCAAGACTGGTCAAGAAATTTGGCTCCAAGCCTTTATGTATGAGGCCATCATGCCGCTGCTGGCAAAGCATGTCTCCGCGGAAGGGGCCTGGACGCATTCCCGCGGCAAATACGGCGATGGGCACGCCATGCTGATCGACTCCTTCCAGGAAGAAGCCTCGGCCGTTATCAAACTTTCCTGGCTTATGCGGCGGGGCGATGTCGAAGACCTGCCCAGGCTCCAGGCCACCCCGGAGGAACTCGAACACAGAGCCGTCGAGCAATTCCTGATTTACCGTAGCATCCTGCGCGATCCCCAAACCGGCCTCTGGCACAACGGTCGGGGCTGGCTCCCATGTGGCGACGTCTTGAGCCCCGGCTTCTGGTCTCGCGGCCACGGCTGGCTGTTGCGGGGACTTTGCGAGGCGATGGACTATCTCCCCGGAAACGCCCCGGGGCGCGGTGAGCTTGCGGCGATTGCCCGGGAACTGGCTGAAAGCCTGATGGTGATCCGTCACTCGGACGGCATGTGGACCGCGCTGCTAAATCAGCCCGACAGCCCGCCCGAATCCAGTGGCTCCGCCATGATCACCGGCAGCCTCTTCCGGCTCATCCGGAACGGCACTCTGGACGAGGAGCGCTACATTCAGCTTGTCCTGCGGAGCGTTCAAACTCTCCTGCGGGACTACCTCGACGAACAGGGCCACGTCCTCCACGCCTGTCACGGACCGGGGCCGCTGGTATCGATCGAGGACTACACCGCCGGCAACACCTACCCGCCGGATAATCCCCACGGAGTCGCCGCCTTCCTCTACCTCGCCAGAGTCCTGGAACAGTCAACGACCAAAAGCGCCAAGCCGCCGGCCTCATGAAACCGATCCTGCCCGCACTAAAAATAATAAAAACTGTCGCCATTGTTGGCGTATTCATCGCCCTTGCCAGCTTCCCTTTGGTCGCCCGGGCCGCGGAGCCATCATCCTTCTCCGACGCGGTCGGCGTCAGCCCGGGCAAACTGACGCATTGGGGAAACCAATGGGTGTTTCGCGACGCCTTCAAACAGAGCATGCCGTGGCGTTCGAATGAGAAAAACCGAGCGCTGCACCTGGACCACGACGGCTGGGTCGCCAGCCTGGAGGAAGGGCAGTTTGCCTGGAGCCTCCTCCACTCGCAAGCCGGCCCGCATTACCCTGGAGGCGGTTATCGGGTTTCCTACGATGGCAAAGGCGAACTCCGCTTCTCCGGCGCCGCGGAGGTCGTGCAGGCTTCACCGGGCGAGATGCTCGTGGAGGTCGATCCAAAGAAGGGCGGGATTCGTCTGGAGCTTCGTGCGACCGATCCGGAGAACCCGCTGCGCAATTTACAGATTTTGCCCGAGGCATTGGCCGGGGGTGGGCCGGAAGCGTCGGTGTTTCACCCGCGGTTTCTCGAGCTGTTGGACGGCTTCACGGTCATTCGCTTTTCGCACCTGATGAAGGCCGGCGACGACAACCCGCGCTCGTGGGAAGCCCGTGTCACTCCGGGCAACCAGACCCAGGCGGGCGGCAAAGGGATTGCCCTGGAATATGCCATCGCGCTGAGCAACGAGCTGCAGGCTGACGCCTGGTTCACTATCCCCGTCGCGGCCGACGCCGCTTACATGCGATCATTCGCGGAGATGGTAAAGCAGCGGCTCAACCCCGCGTTGCGCGTATATGTTGAATACGGCGACGATGTGGGGGTATGGCCCACGAAAAGCTCTCAATACTGCCTCGAAGAGGGCCGCGAACTCGGTCTCGGCGAGGACTGGACCCAGGCGCGCAATCGTTACTACGCCCGGCGTTCCAAGGAGCTCTTCGCCATCTGGAACGAGGTTTTCGAAAATGACGAACGCCTGATTACTGTGCTCAACGCGCTCAGCGACGAGGTCTGCAAGATGGCCGCGGACGGTGCAGACGCAGCGGGTATGGTGACGCTCTTCGGTTCGAAGTTCGGCAAACTTGAGAATATTGATCACCTGCTTTCGATGGATTTGGATGCGTTGATGGATGAGCTCGAAAAGGAGGCCGAGATCAACGACGGCGTGAATGAAGAAATCGCCCGCGCAAAGCGCTTCAATCTGCAGCCCGTCAGCTTTTATATGACGCCGATTATATGTGCACTCGGTCCGATCGCGAAAGAACGCGGCAAGGAGATCCACGAGCAGGTAATAGCGAAGGCGCTGGCAATGCTGGAGCACCCGAAAATGGAGCCGATCTTCCGGAAATTCATCCAGTCGTGGCGCGATGCCGGCGGAGGGCTCTGGATTCACGAAGGCCTGGTCCACCAGCCCAGCCAGTGGGGCTGGTTCGGACTGTTGAAACACATGGACGAGGATCCTGAAGGCAGCCCGAAGTTCCGGGCTGTTCGGGCGGAGATGATTCAGGGCATTCCCCTCCGATCTGACGCGGAGGAGAAGGCCGTTGACCCGATCATGGGCTCTGCTGCCGGCTGGACGGTTCGACTCGACATCGACGGCTACTTTCCTGACGAAGGAATCCTTGTCTCTACGCAGTCTCCGGACTTCTGGAAACAGGGGCCGGGCGCGTTCATCACCAAACCGCCGTATCTCAACGGTAAGGAAAGACAGAAGTACCACCGGGTCTACATCCGGCCGACCGGCGAGGACTGGACCGAACAGATGCTGACGGTCGTGCCCGACGCTGACGGCAAGCTCGACCTCAGCTGTTACGTGGTCGCCCCGGGCACCATGAACATCGTGCACTGGGACGATCTCCGCGCCGAGGGCGCCACCCTGCGCAACGGCAGTTTTGAAGCAGCCGACGAGGAGGGTTTGCCCGCGTACTGGCGCAAAGGCGGCTGGAAGAGTGAAGCGCCGGAGGGTGAATACCGCACCGGCACAGCCGACGCCGCTGACGGCGAAGATTACGTGACGGCCAGCTGGACGCAGCAATGGATCACCACCCTCGCCGACGTGAAAAAAGATCAGCCCATCGTCCTGCGCTGGAAAAACCGCTTTGTGCCGCCTGAAACCCGCTACCCCGTGCGTGTGGGCATCAGCGGACTGACCACAGGCGGAGAGTCGGGCACGAGCTTCCAAATCCCTTCGGGCATGCGGACGGATAACGCCGCGCCCGAGCGCTACATTAATCGGCTGCTCGACGGTTTTGGCATCGAGAAATATGGAAAAAGAAAACAGGTGAATACAGCTCTTGGCATTTATCTGACCCGGGCAGATGAAGAATGGCAGGAGCGGACAATCCGGCTGGAACCCAAAAACGACGGTAAAATCGAATTAACCTTCCACGGCGCCCGGATCCGCGATCTGGAAGAGAACGTCTATACGCCTGTTATCATCGATTACAAGGGCATCCGGGTCGAGGGCGCGAACCTGCCCGACCTGAAGACCTGGGCCCGCATCGGTAAAGATACCGAGTTCAAGATATACCACGATGGTTTCATCCGCACTTGGTACCACGCCGGACTGCGCGCGAAACTCGACGGCGTCAAGGCCGGCACCCCGGTTGTCATCACCATGAAGGTCCGGATTTCAAAAGTGTTACGGAGTCGATCCCGTGCCGGGATCGGATCAACATATTATATCGGAAATCTTATCGATGAACCATTTCAGCGCCGTCAGGGGAATTTCACGGATCCACGTTTGCATGAAAAGGCGATAAACATGTTAGACTTGGGCTTGCCAAAGTCGCGGAGCCTGCTAGCTTGAAAAAAGTTAAAGAGCCAATTTCAAAACTCTCCGTGGCCGCCTGCCTGTGCGTCGCCTGACT
>CAZGYO010000171.1:0-6246 GCA_964530455.1 uncultured Victivallales bacterium | reverse complement strand
TGCGCGAGCTGGGCGGTATAACTCGGCATTATGTTTTCGGCGCCGGCTTTCAGTCCGTATTCCTCGCCCGAAAACTGGTACGTGAAAAGGCTTCTCCGCGGCACGGGGTTAATGATCCGGCTGCCGCTTCGGAGCAGAGGAAAAACATCGTTGTCCACTTGATTCAGGCCCGACACGGATTCCACCACGATCTTGATTGCGCGGCTGGTTCCGAAGGCCAGATCGCCGTCCAAACTAAGTACTCCGCCGGGAATGATGGATGGCAGCCTGAAGTTGCACGGGAATTCCGGCAGGACTTTTTCTGCCTCAACCTTCAGGCTGTAGATGTCCTCGTATTCCTTGCTGAGTGACACGACCAGCACGGGGTTTTTTTCAGGATCGTCCACGTGCCATTGCTGAATGTTTTCTCCCTGCACGTTAAGGATGTTCAGCCCGGGCGACACCTTGAGCCGCAGTTTGGAGAGTTTACCCTGTATGACCGAGTACATGTAGAAATTGTTCATGCGGATAGAGCCCGGAGCAAGCTCCGCGACGATATTCGCCTTGGCGCTGCAGACCAACTCGGCGTCTATCTCCTCCACGCTCCCGCGCCACTGAATTTGAAGCGGACCTTCCGGCGGGAGTATCGCCGAAAAGACCGCGCCACCGGCCTCGTCACTCTTTTTCAGTTTCAGTGCATCGGAGATCTTGAGTTCCATATCCCTTCGTTCACTTTTGATCCCGATCCTGCGCTGTATTGCCGGCAGCATTGAAAAGGCGCATTCCTTCCATTTGCCCTTTTCTTCAACTTTCGCGCTGAAGTCCAGGCGGACGCTGCATTTACCGGGTTCAATCACTCTCAGGTAATAGGTCCTGTTACTGTATTCCAGCTTGAAATCACCGCCGCCGAAGAATAGAAAGCCGCCCTCGGTTTTTATTTCAGAATCCGTCTCGCAGACATTTCCCGAGATGACGGGCAAAAGTCCCTTTCTCTCCGCGTCCACGTCAAATTCCAGCGACAGCGCCGCGTTTTCATCTGAAATTGTTCCTGTCAGAACGGCATTCCCGACTTTGACCCCGGGAATTCCCTGCCTGTCCCTGTCAATGGTTTTACCGGTCGCAGAGAACGACAGCGAAAAAAGCAGTAAAGCCGCCGCCGCGGCGGCGGACCCGTGAATGATGGAGAACCTGGGTTTCATATATCTACCTCCTGTTAAAATTCAAAAACTATTTGACTGAACGCATCAGATTGTACAATTCCCTCACGCGGGAGTCGTTGCCGTAGTCGTCTGCGAGGACGTTATCGAGTTCTTTCGCAATTGCGACGGGATTCGCTATTCCCGGCACTCCGGGAAAGCGGAGTCCTTCCGCGAATTCGGCAAGGCAAAGGGAGAGTCTGTATGGCGCCGAAGCCTTTTCGAATGCTTTTTTTATCTCTTTGGTGTCCATGAAATACTCTTTTTCCTCGACCTCCATGTTGTCCGCGCGTCGGTAGCGTATCCGTACTACCGCCAGAGGGGGGTACTCTGAAAGATCACCGGGGTTCATGATCTCTAAAATATTTTTGAACCGGAACTCGTAGAGCGCGGTTACGCTCTGGCCCGCGCCGACCTCGCCGGCGTCCACGCTGTCGTCCCTGAAATCGCTCTTTGAAAGCCTTCGGTTCATGTATCCTATCTGGCGGTACTTGCTTACTGTTTCGGGGTTGAACTCCACCTGAATCTTTACATCCCGGGCGATTTCCCGGAACCGGGCGGCGAACTGGTCGACAAGGACCTGCCTTGCCTCTTCGATGTCGTTTACGAAGACATAGTTGCCGTCACCCTTGTTTGCGAGCTGTTCAAGAAGCCTGTCGTCGCCGTCGCCACCGAGACCGACTATGGTGTTTGTTATGCCTTTTCTGCGGGCGGCGTCGACCTTCAGGAGTATCTCTCCGGCGGAGTTGGACCCGATATCGGTGATCCCATCTGTGAATACCACCACCCTGTTACCGGCGCCGGATCTGAAATTTTGCGAGGCGTGACGGTAGGCAACGATCAGGCCGTTCTCAAGGTTGGTGATGCCTCTCGCCTGTATCCCCTCGGTTATCAGCTCTATCTGTTTTGCGAATTTCGCGGGCTTGTAGTCTACAAGTAGTCTCGTGGTGTCTCCGCATGTGAGTACCGCGACCTTGTCTTCGGGTTTAAGCTTTTCGAGAAGCATCGGCATTGTCTTCTTGACGAGGTCCAGTCGGTCGCCCCCGGCCATTGATCCGCTTGTGTCGATTAGTATGGTGAACACGGTAGGCCTGCTCAAGGCGCTTCCCAGCTTTCTGCCCTGCACGCCTATCCTCAGGTTGAAAGATGCCGGTCTGAACGGGTTCCGGGCGGATTCCAGGTATACGCCGAAAACAGCATTCGAGGGTGAACGGTACCTGTAGTCGAAATAATTTATGAACTCTTCGGGCCGGACGGTGTCCGGTCTGGGGCGCTGTCCTTCGCGCAGAGACTTTCTCGCCAGCGTGTAGGAGGCCGTGTCGACATCTATCGAGAAGGTCGAGAACGGTTTCTTCTCTGTCGATATATAAGGAATGCCGTCGGCGAAAGATCTGAGCCTGCGTTCCTCCGCGATCAACCCGTTGAGCACGTCTTCCGCCCGGTCCAGCGCGTCCGGTTCCCCTATAAGCAGAAGCTCGTTCTCCGGAACATTGAGTTTCGCCTCAAGATTGCCGCGTATCGCGTATCGCTCCTTCTCCAGAAAGGCCTCCACCTCCCTCTGCGTCGTCAGATCCCAGAGTCTGAGGTCCAGCTTGAACTTCCTTTCAGAAATTTCCTTTCCGCCATCGTCAGGCGAGGGAAGGGGTTCATAATCCGTGTCATTGCCTCCGGCGTCGCGCCGTTTTTCCTCCTCTACTATCTTTACGGGTTGCCCCCGTTTGTACTTTTCCCCGGTCTTTTGCTGCTTCGACATGCTTGGAAGAGTCACGGTGTATCGAGAGGGTGAATGCTTTGAAAACCTCAGCTTGTCTGCAAAAAGACTGTCCTTTGAACGCGTTTCATCCTCTTCTTTTTCTGGCTGGAATCCCATCGCGGGCACGATTTCTTCGGCTGTGGAATCCGCGACGGCAGCATCGGCAGGCCCCTCCACGTGGTCGTCGGCAAGAAGCATGTCAATCCCAAGCTCCGTTTTGTCTTTTTCCCCGGAGAAGAGAGACGGTTGTCCGTAACGCCCCTCTCCCCCTTCCATTTCCCCGATTTCCGCCGACTTTTCTTCCTTCCGAGGCTTGTTCACGGCGCGCCTTCCGCCGTATTTTTTCACGATCATTTTTCTCGATTTTCCGGAACGCTCTCGCATGGCTCCGGGAACGCCGACAGCGGCCATTCCATCCGGCATGTCGGATTTTGCTCCATATTCCCAAGGGTCGGGAACGGGTTCGCGGGGTTCAGAGATTTCCACCTGCTTCGTCTCCACCTCTATATCCCCCAGCCCTTTCCCCCTCCTCGAAACAGCGGTTTTGCGAACGCTTTGATCTGAATCGAAGCTCTCTTCAAGCGCCTCTCCCGCATAGGACTCGCCGAACAGATCTTCCCCTTCAGCAAATCCCTCGTCAGCGCCGCCCGCTGTCTCTGCAAAATCCTTTGAATGCATTCCTTGCCCCAGTTCAATCTGTCTGAGATTGCTGTCATCGCTGATGCGGCGAGCCTTACTTCTGCTCATTGAAAGCGCAGGCAGCAGCATTCCGCCCAAGACCACAAGCAACGCGACAGCGATGATTACGGTTGCAGCCACACGCATTGGCATGAATGAATCGTTCTTGTCTCTAAAAAGGCGGAAGGGGCGCATGCGAGACTTTCTCTTTCTCTTTTTTACCGGGGCTGCCGCGGCGTTCCTTATGCCGATATGCCTTTCCGGGCCCAGCGTTTCGTCGAAGCTGTCCTGACCCAGCGCCTTCTCCGTCAGGTTCCAGGTCTCCTTGAGTTTATCGTAGGCCGTTCTGCATTCCCGACACGATTTGAGGTGGCCTTCAAGAATCCTCTTCTCATTTTCAGTGCCCTCTCCGGCAAGAAGTTCGGTCATAAGTATCTCAAAATTTGCGCAGTCTTTCTTATTCGCGCTCATGTTTTCTTATTCCTCCCTCCGGTATATTGAGCGAGTCCACCAACCCGCTGATTTTCCTCATGCTATGGTGAAGTATGAAACCCACATTGCTGACACTGAGTTCCATTATCTGCGCTATCTCCCTGTACGATTTGCCGTGGTCGATCTTCAGCAGGACAACTTCCCGGGATCTCGCGTCCAATTCCATTACGGCTTCACGGATCCGGACCAGCATATCCTTTTTCTCCAGTTCGACGTCCGGAGGGTCCGAATCGGCCTTCGCCGCGGCCGGAATGCCTTCCAAAGACATCTCCAGCCTGCGCCCGGCCGATTTCAGGTGGTCCAGGCAGCCGTTGCGCGTTACCCTGAAAAGCCACGCCCTGAAGTTCCGTATAGCCGATTCCGCGCTTTGAGTATCTTCCATCTCCGCCCGGCGGAATTTAATAAGCTTGCAAAAACTTTCCTGCACAATGTCCTTCGCCTGTTCCATGTCCGAAAGCATTCGCGCGGCGTAACGCAGAAGAGAGCCCTCATGTTCCCGGAGGAGTCCTGTTATTTCCGTTTCCAAATAGTTTTCCAAATCCGGACTTTCAGATTTTACGTCGCGGTTGATCTGCCGTGTTTTCATAGTATACGACGATTCTCTACGGAATTTATTAGGAGATCGGTTTTATTTTTCTCCGGAACGCGTTTCCAGGATGGCTTCCTTCATCTCGTATCTTTCGGCCTTGCGCACCATGGAATCGCTGTTCCAGAATTCCACGAACGCCTTGTCGAAGGCTTCCATGTCAACCCCCTGCCATGCTATCTGCGTGGCCTTGACTGGGTTTTTCGTCTTCTGCGCGGCCTCATAATACTTCATGGGGATTTCTTTCCAGTCGTTTTCCTCCCGGAGAACGGGCGCCCCCTTGTGCAGGAAAAACATCAGTCCGTAAACCATAACATAGTTCCTGGAATCGGACATGAACTCGGCGTGGGACTGGTTTATGATGCGGGATATGCCGGGCCACAGGTTAACGGATCTTTTCATGTGCTCCGCGCGGTCGGTCAGCTCCACTTCGAAATCACCGCGCCTCTTGGCGTTCGTGCCCTCAAAGAAAGTCGCGTTGCCTTCGTTGAACCAGGTGGCGGTGTGTACGCCTCCGGTCGCGTAGTATATATACTGGTGGAAACCCTCGTGCCGCAGTGTATCGAGCATCATCTTCCGGTTGTCCCGGCGGTTCGCCCAGTCCACGGGCGATACCACCAGCTCTTTTTTGCTGGACATCCAGACGCCGCCGGACCCCTCGAGTCCCGAGCCCACATATGCCAGGTATTCTTCTCTCTTTTCAAAAACCTTCGCCACGCTTATCGCCTTCATCGGCCCGCTAAGCGGAAATATGAACTCGTATATTTTTCTGCACTTTTCCAGCTGTTCCTTGAGGTCGTTTATCGTCCTTGTGCTTCCAACGTTCGTGACGATTATATAATTGTCCGTTTCAGAGTAATGCCAGTTGTCGAGGTTCCTTATACTGTTGATAACCGTTTTTTTGCTGGCCAGGTATTCGCGAGAGTATTCCTCGCTCTGCTTTGAAGCCTTACTCGTCTTCTTCATCTTGTCGGCAAGATACTCCTCGTCGATACGGAAATACCCCACCGAACTCAGTGACTGCATTACAACCCGGTCGGCCCTGTCATCCGGAACCTTGAGCTGGTAGAAAAGAACGAACGGCCGTTTATCAGTGTCCGAAGGTTCCAGGAGGAAAAGCCTGGTATCCGGCGTAAGCGAATACTGGTAGGTCGTCGTTCTCCTGGGCCCCTCCCGCCTCAACAGCTCCGGTTCACCTTTGATCTTCTGTCCGGTAAAATATTCGAGCCATTCCTTCCTCTTCCCCTTGTTGAAAATCGCATCGTCGCCCGCGCTCCATTCGTAGTATTTTCCCTTGAGAACCAGATTCTGGTAGATCCTGTCCAGGTCTTCCGGCGGATTGAGTTTCAGTTCCATAACCGTCACCTGAGCCAGGCTGTTTCCCCATTGCGCCAGCCACTGGTCACGAACCCACAGTTCGCGCGGGTCGTATGCCTCTATTCTAGTGCCGTCGCTGGACCTCAGTGTATGGGCGTTGGCGGCACGCGAAGGCATAGGATTGGCGTCCTTGAAAGTCCTTATGCTTACCCCCGCCGACGGTATTTTCTCCGTCGTTCCGAGGC
>CAZGYO010000170.1:0-6250 GCA_964530455.1 uncultured Victivallales bacterium | reverse complement strand
GTGTCTCCCGGACATCGCGCAAGTCTCCACTCGCACGGAGAGAGATATGAACTGTTCCACTTTCTTGACGACGGTGCATGGCTTGAGATAGAGGGTGCCAAGTGCAGGCCGAAAGTTCACGGTGAATTTCTCATAGAGCCGGGACAATGGCACAGGTTCTGGACGGAAGACGAGGATTTCCGTATGCTGGTGCTGTGTTTCGGCGAATGGAAGGCAGAGGACCAGGTGCGCCACGAGGACGACTACGGGCGCGAAGGCCGGAAACTCGAAATATGATTACGAAAAAAAGGGCGAAGATCCTTGACCGCAGGTTTTTCCTTTATTCCTTTCTGCTGATTGCCGTTGCCGGCCTGATGCTCAGGGTTGAAGTATCGAGGGAGCTTCTCTCTTCGGACGTCCAGGTGAGCCGGCCCTCCGCGATGACGGACATGGCGACCTACAGGGAGCTTTCCGAACAGATTCTCGAAGGCGGGTTCAAAGATCCCTACTACTACCAGCCTTTCTACTACAGTGCGTTCCTGCCGTTCGTAAAGATGCTTTTCGGCAGGAGTCCGTGGGCGCTGATATTCTCGCAGAGTATAATTTCGACGCTGACAATATGTCTCGGGATGCTGGTTTCAGCGAGGCTGTGGGGCCGTTTCGCCGGGATCGTCACCGGAATACTTCTGGCGGGCTCCGCGGTATTGAGTCTATATGTGCCGTACTATCTTATTGCGACACTCCAGGCTTTCTGGACAATTTTCATACTACATCTTTCGGTAAAGGCTCTAAGAGGGGGGAGCATGCTGCGCTGGGGAATTGTCGGTCTGGCGGTTTCCCTTGCAATACTCACCAGGGGCAACATATGGTTTTTTGTTCCTGTAATCGCGTATTTCGCGTTTATTTTTCCCGGGGGAAAAGGGAGGGAAGCCGCAGTTTCCGCGAAATTCGCATCTCTCGGACTCTTCCTGGCGGCAGTCGTGCTGCCGCAGTTTCCCTGGGCGATAAAAAACTCTATGGTTCTAGGAAAGCTCAGCGGTCCTTCCACCGCCTCTGACGCCGTACTCGCCCTCGGCAACACACCGGAAGCTCCGCCGGGAGGGAGGACTCCCGGGTTCGGCCCCGGTCCGATGGAATATCCGGAGACATACCACTGGTGGATACAGCAGCGCGATAAGGTTTCCGTGAAAAAGAGGATACTGCGCTGGGCGCTGGAGTCGCCGGCTGCGTTTCTTGAACTCCAATTCAGGAAACTGCTGCTTTTCTGGGATTCACGGGAGATACCCAACAACATAGCTTTTGAATATCAGGGAATTAAAAGCGTGACACTGCGTCACATGTTTCCGGGGTCTGTACTTCTGGTGTCTGCTCTTGCCGGCATCATAATGTTTATCGCGCGCCGGTTCCCCGCGAAACTCGCATTGATTCCCGATACCCTCAAGGCGCGTCCGGAAAAATGGCTTCTTCTGGGGCTTGTCGCGGCATACTGGCCGGCAAGCGCCGCATTCTACATCCTGGGCCGGTTCAGAGTTCCCGCGCTGCCTCTTCTTGCCATTTTCGCGGGCGCTGCTTTTGCGCAGCTTGGAACAGGGATAAGAGCCGGGTGGAGCGTGCGGGAACTCATGAGACGCTGCCTGCTGCCGGCAGCGCTGTCGCTGTTTATTGTTGTTTTCTCCTATGACATCTACAGGATGTGCATTGAGCCGGGTCTAATGAGGTATATCCGTCCTTCAGGAACGGTGACGGAGGTGGGGCCGGGCCGAATTTTAGTAAAAGACCACGGTCCGATCACGTTCGGGGGCTGGCGCGCGGCCGGGTTGAGGGAGGGCGACAGGATCGTAAAACATTTCGCGGTTCCCGAACAGACTGCCGGGCCCGCGACTTTCGCGATTCCGCTGATATGGGCAGGCCCCGGCGCGGCAATCCTGCAGGTGGACGGGAAATCCGTTGAGATAGAATCCAAAAACGCCGGACGTTTCGTACACGAATTTGAACTGGGAAAGGATTTTGACGGCAAAGTGACGCTACTATTTTCGAGGATCAATGCGGATATATCATGCATACTCGACGGACAGAGAAACTACGGGCGCACGATGGTGAACGGGGATTCGCCGCGAATGGAACTGGTCTGCAGTCTCTATCTGGAAAAGCAACCGATGCCTGAAACAAACCTGAATCCCATGTAAGATCCGGTAAACACAGATGCTTTCTTTCAAAAAAGCCAGGGCCCGGCACATGAGGCTCGGGACGCGCGGGGAAAAGCTTGCCTGCGCTTTTCTCCGGTCAAGGGACATGGACGTGCTGGCAAGGAACTTCAGGTGCCCGGCGGGCGAAATCGATATCGTCGCGCGCGACGGCGCGATACTGTGTTTCGTGGAGGTCAAGACAAGGTTTGCCGGTTCGAAATCGCGACCGGCATCGGGTTTGCGAATTTCGCAGATGCGCAGGATCCACAGGGCCGGCATGGTATATTTGAGGGAAATAGGAAGGCCGTCGTGTCCCGTTCGCTTTGACCTGGCGGAACTTGTTCTCGGTTCTTTCGACATCCGCGAGTTCCGCTACTGGGAAGATCATTTCAGTTCAAAGAGCCTGTTTCAAAACTCCACGTGAACCGCGTTGATAGCGCAGGCAGGTGGCCATGGAGAGTTTTGAAATAGGCTCAAAGATGCTGAAATTCAGCAATAGCCCGGATTTTCCATTAGTTTCCGGCGCCGTGTGAAATTTCAGGGATAGTTTTCTCTGAGCCATTCCAGCGCGTGTTTTCGATTCTTCAACTGAGCTTCCAGCTGCAGATCCATTGCCCTGCCGAGGATTTCGGAGAAGAGCGGGCCGGGCTCCAGGCCGGCTTCGATGAGGTCGCGCCCGTTCAGGAAAGGGGGTGGCAGTTCGACACGGTTTTCCTCTTCGCCGACTTCGTCAAGCAGGAATATATAGTTGTCGGTCTTACCGTGGCTGGCAACGCAGTCCGTCCGGTGAAGTTCGATTTCCAGGGGAAACCCGGGATCCGATATCAGCCTGCGGGTTTTCGCGGGGCGCATCTGCTTTACATGCGCATATCGCATGTGTGTGCCTACAGCCTGAATTATTCTTTCGGTTCGTTTCCGCGAAAAACGCAGGCGCATGCAGACTTTTTCGGCAATTCCGGCGCTTTCAGATTCATGCCCGTAGAAATGTGGAATACCGTTTTCATCTATCGAGATGGTCGAGGGTTTTCCGGTGTCGTGAAGGAGGATCGTCCAGCCGAGTTCGGGATCGCGCACGGCCATCCTGTCGAGCATAAGAAACGTATGGGTGAGAACGTCGCCTTCCGGATGGAATTGTTCCGGCTGGACGACGCCATCCATCGCGGAAATTTCCAGGAGTATTTCCTGAAGGATTTTCATTCGATGCATGGTTCTGAAAGCCGAACCCGGATCCGATCCGGCGAGGATTTTATCCAGTTCGGCGGC
Source organism: uncultured Victivallales bacterium (assembly GCA_964530455.1). Taxonomy (GTDB): domain Bacteria; phylum Verrucomicrobiota; class Lentisphaeria; order Victivallales; family CAZGYO01; genus CAZGYO01. The sequence continues at coordinate 2,822 of CAZGYO010000170.1, read as the reverse complement.
GATCCGCTCGGGGGCGAGCTTCCGCAGGCCGGCGGCACAGCGCGACATAGCATCCGCGGTAGCGCGGTCAAGTTGGAAACTCAGCCTGGACGCGAAACGGACGGCGCGGAGTATTCTCAGGTGATCTTCGGCGAAGCGTTTTTCCGGATCGCCGACGGCGCGGAGTATACCTTTTTGGAGATCGGATCGTCCTGAGACGAAGTCCAGGGTTGCGTCTTTTAACGGGTCATAAAAGATCGCGTTCACCGTGAAATCCCTGCGCAGGGCATCGGTTTCCGGCGAGTCAGTAAATTTAACGTATTCCGGGTGGCGTCCGTCGTCGTATCTGCGTTCTTCGCGGAAAGTAGCGACCTCGAAGATGTGCCCATCTCCCGGAACGTTGACAACGCCGAAGGCCATCCCCACCTTTTTGCCGGAGGGAAAAAGTTCGAGCGCCTCCTCCGGGGTGGCCGACGTTGCAATGTCCACATCATCCACTTCGCGCTGCAGAAGCATGTCCCGGACAGCGCCCCCTACAAAGAAAGCTGCATGCCCCGCATTCTGAAGCCGCGCAACGACGCCTGAGGCCGCGTCAACTGTTCCGGTCCCGCTATTCACCGCTCAAGTTCCCGGTACATGATTTAAGCCCGGCTGTTTGCGCGCCTGCCTGAGCGACTACGCTCGCAGTCGGGCGATGCATAGGCAGGCGGCCACGGAGGGTTTTGAAATTGGTTCTCTTGTTTTCATGAAATATGCGGGTTAGCGTCAGAAACGCGAGAAGACAAAGAAGCATCCTGATGCGTATCCGCATTTTTTCACCTCCGCCCTTTCCGGGTTTTGAAAGGACTGAGTTTGAATTCCGCGATCTTCGCTTGCAGTTTGCGCAGCAGGTTCCCGTCTCCGGATTCGCGTGCGATTTCCACGGCCTTCTCCAGGTGAAGGAGCGCCTGGTGCTTCAGGCCTGCCGCCGCGTAGCATTCGAAGATAAAGACGTGGACACGTATATTCTTTTCATTCATGTCGAGGATTTTCTTCCAGAGCGGGATTGCTTCCTCGAACCTGCCGTCTTCCTGCAGCATAAGAGCCATATCGCCAAGCGCGCTTTCATAGCCGGGATCGATCGCGAGTGTTTTTTCCAGGTATTCGTATGCCTTTTTCCTTTCGCCCTCTTTTTTTGCCATAAGAGCGAGATTGTACCAGGCCTTGTTCAAGGCCGGGTTTATCTCGATGGCCTTGAGCCAGTGGCGGCGTGCGCCTTCCCGGTCATCCTGTTTAATCAGCACGAACCCCATGGTAATATGAGCTTCTTCGTTTTTCGGATCCAGTTCCAGCGCTTTCCGGCATACCTGTTCAGCAAGCTCCATATCGCCGGTTTTGAGTATTTCGCGTGCGCTTCTGAGATGCGAGTACGCATCGACAAAGTTTTCTCGCATCTCCTTTATCGACACCTTATCAGTATTCACGAATTCGGGAATATTTGCCGCGCGGTCCGGAGACGTAAAGTTCTCAAGCAGGACCGGCGGGCTACTGTATCCCTCCGCATCGATGTGCGTTAGAAAAAGCTGCGTGTACGGAGTATTCGCCTTTGATGAGAAGACCAGCCATCTGCTGTTTGGGGACCAGCTGTGCCAGGAGTTCATTCTGCCGGTATTGCAGCGAAGTCTTCTGGCCTTGCCGCCGCCGGCCGGAACAATATACAGCTCGCTGTCGGGCTGGAGCAGGCTGAAACTCTTTGCCCGGCAGAAAACGATCCACCTGCCGTCGGGGGAATATTTCGGGAAGTAGTTGCTCATTCCGTTTTTCGACGCGCCTTCGAGCGGAACGGCTTTTCCGCCCTCGCCACGATTAAAGGGAATCCTGTATATGTCAAACTTGAAAGTTTTTTTACCCTTCAGAAAGGGAGCCGCCGCGTTCGTGTTGAGCAGTACTCCGGTTTCGGCTTTGTCGATATCATAAGCCTCGGTCCTGGTAAAGAGAATATATCTGCCGTCCGGGCTCCATTCGGGATTGCTCTGCACGTATTTCCTGTCGTTCGCCCCCGGAAGTTCGGCAAACCTGTTTTCTTCGATGTCATAGACGCAGAGAATGCCTTTCACGGGGAAAAAGAGCTGTGAGAAACATATGTCCGGAGTCGGGACGAAAACCGAGCGGTCCTTGACGGTGCTTGCCACGTAGTTGCCGTCTGGAGATACCTGCGACAGGAGGCCGAAGGTCATTTCCCCGTCTTCTTTCCTGTAATCGGACCACGTGATTATCTCGGACTTGTCGAGCACCATCTTTTCGCGGACACCGGTTATAACATACGATCCCTTGTCGTTTGCGTAATCAACATCCATCCCGAGAATCCGTCCGTCCGCGGAAAAAGAGTGGCAGTTGCCGCAGACGGGAAGGTCTTTGAGTATGACGGGCGGCTGCTTGCGGGACGAGACTTTGCCGAAGCGCCATCTGATGCGTTCGGGATGTTTCACGGCCTCAATAAACGGCAGGTTTACTTCCCTGTAGAAGATCGGGGCGTTCACAGGGTCGGCGGATGTAAATATATCGACCCGGTCGGAGGCAAGCGTTTTCGCGGGCTTACCGGAACTGAACCCGGAGATGACTATTCCGGCGCTCTTTTGAACCGATGAAGCTTTTATTTTCTCCCATACGCCGGGGCGCGGTTTCCATGAGTTTTTCTTCGATACAAAGCTCATCCGGGGGGCGGCGTCACGGAAAAAGACTTCGACGCGCCATCGGTCGGATTCCGGGGAAGAATCCTTCCACCTGAATACCGGCGCCGATATGTCCGGCGGAAAGATGGCGCCGGGAAGAGGGTATTTTATTTCCAACGCCTGCCGCCTGCC
>CAZGYO010000169.1:0-6274 GCA_964530455.1 uncultured Victivallales bacterium | reverse complement strand
GCAGATTCTAAAAGTTTTGGAATATCCAAAACCTTTTCGAATATGCACTAATTAAAATATGCGGGAGCTTGAACAACCGTCCGCGGAAATCGTTGAATTTTAGAACCCCGAAAGAGGTCTTTTTCAGCTCAAGTGTTGCACTTCAAACTTGAAACCGCCGCCGGTTATTTTGGCAAATCAATGGTTATTAACAACTTGAGCCACGTTGACCCCGAATGCCTGACCCCGAATACCACGCCAAATACCCAATACCGGATACCACGCTCTAATACCTCCGAATACTACCGAATGCCCATGTCGCGAATGTGATTCGGGAATCTGCCGGAAGCACAATTTTCCGGGACTTGTTTGAAATAGGTGCTTGACAGGCTATTTTCTTGCCTCCGCCGATTTGAGAACCAATGACCTTTAAGGAACAACACAATGAAACTGAGTGAAAAGTATTCGCCCGAAGTGGATCTGTTTGTGGGCGTCTGCATGCAGCTTTCGGCCGACAAGTATGTGACAGGATACGGGGGCAACCTTGCCTGGAAGCTGGAGGAGGATCTGATCCTTATCACTCCGACCCAGACGAACAAGGGCGACGTATGCCGGGAAAACGTATGTTTCATACGGCCCGACGGGACATCCGTCGAGGGCCCCAAGCCCACGGGAGAGACCCCGATGTATGTCAACTTTTTCGGCGAGAGGCCCGATGTAAAGTCTGTCATACATTGCCATCCGCCGTACACCAACGCCTTTGCCATAACCGAGGGGGAAAACTGGTTGATGAAACCCATGTTTCCGGAAACCACGACGGAAGTCGGACCGGTGCCGGTGGTTCCGTACGGCGAACCGCTGACAAAGCGTCTCGCTGACAATTTTCTCCCGTACCTTCAGAAATACAATGCCTTCATCATGGAGAGTCACGGCCTTGTAATGATGACCCCTCTTGACATCAAATGGACACATATGCTCACCCAGCTTCTCGAGATGACCGCGATGCACATCATAATGGCTCTGAAGATGGGAAATATAAAAGAGATAAGCCGCGAAGACCTGGTGAATATGGACAACATAATGAAAACGCGAAATCTGCCTTTCATGGGCGCGCCCGGGGTCAACAAGTCGCTTCTTGACGTCTACAGTGAGTGAGCCTGCAACGGATTGGCTCGTTTAGTTCAGAGCCTGTCGCGTGCCCGTATTTCGCCTGGAGCAATGCAGCAGTTTCTCCTGAATCTGCCGTCGTTGGTGGCGTCGCACCACTCAATCAGCCTGCGGCGGTGCTCGTCGAGTATTTCAGCGCAGCTTCCATCCAGAGCCAGATTCCGTTTTTCCAGGGGGTCTTCCTGCATGTCGAAAAGCTGTTCGCGCCCTCTGCCCCATGAATAGAGGATATATTTATATCGCCTGGTCCTAAGGGCGCGTCCTTCGGTCCACGGCTGGGAGTCCTCGCGTTCGAAGAGAGTTTCAACTACAAGAAGTTCGTGTGGGTCAGGCGCAGTCACGTCCTGAATGCGTGGTCGCAGGCTTTTTCCTCTCAGTCCTTCAGGGATGGATGCTCCCGCGTAGTCGCATATGGTTGGGAAAAGATCCGTGCAGGCGGCGATGAGCGCGTCGTCTTGTTCTCCCCGGCGGGTGCTGTCGGGGTTCGACACTATAAACGGCACCTTGACAGATTCTTCGTAAAGGGCCCATTTCTGGTTCCATCGATGAGCTCCGATCCCGTCGCCGTGGTCGGAGGAGAAGATCACAAGTGTATTTTCGTCGAGTACGTCGAGGATTTTCCCTATTTCGGTGTCGACTTTCTCGACGAGGTTGTAGTACACCTGCCGGTAGTAGCGCCAGTAGAGGTCTGGATAGCGGGCTCCGCAGAAAAGTCTCGGCCTCGATTCCTGCTCTGCCGCAAGAGCTTCTGGGTGCCCGGGCTGGTCGAGGTTTTCCGGCAGGTCTGGACATTCCTCTAGGGGCGACTCGGGAACATTGCCCCATGGAAGGTTCTGTCCGCGGCTCCATTCGCAGATGTTGTGGGGATTGTCAAAGGAAGCCACCAGAAAATAAGGCTTGTCAACTGGCGCCGAAGCTATGGATTTGATGCAGTTTTCGGCGAGGCAGGCATCGCCGAAAAACCCGGTCTCTTCAAATCCCTGGTCATCCGTGATGTTATAACCTGGGATGTGCCATTTTCCGTGGTATATGGTGTGGTAGCCGGCTTTACCCAGCACGGCTCCCAGGGAGCTGGATGCCTGTTCCGGTGAAAGCGACAGGTTGTTTTTATCCACGCCGGATTCGTGCGGGAGCATGCCGGTGAACATCGCGGCGCGGGATGGCGTGCATAGCGGGTAGGCGCAGTAGGCGTTGCGGAACAGCACTCCATTAGCTGCGATACGGTCCATTGCCGGCGTCTGCAGATCCCGGTTTCCGGCGCAGGACATCGCGCCTGCAAACTGCTGGTCGGTGAAAATGTATACGATATTGGGGCGTTTGTTCATGTTTTATTGAGGTCCGGACCAGCTTGGCATTGTGGTGTTCGACGATCCTGAGAGCATCCGGCGGGCCTTGCCGGTCCAGGTGTCGATGATGTAGAGCGAGGAGTTCCCGGCATATGTCCGGGAACAGACTACATGCCTGTTGTCGGGGGCCCAGGAAGGGTTTTCCCAGTCTCCGGCGGCCCTCACGATAATCCTTGATTTCTCCTTATCGCGGAGGTCGAGTACCGCGATTGTATAGTTTCTTCCCATTTTAGCGGAATAGACTATCTGGTTGTCCGAGGACCAGTCCGGGGAATGGGCTTCGGTCCCGTATGTATTCAGGGAGGTCGGGGTTCCGCCACTGTACGGCATAAGGTACATGCGCGGTTTTCCGGAAGCGTCCGAGACGAAAGATATCTTGTCGCCGCGCGGCGACCAGCAGGGTGAAGCCTCGACGCTACGGGAGTTCGTCAAGCGCTGATAAGCCCGACCGTCGACGCTTTTGATGTATAGCTCAACCTGACTGTCGCGGCTCAAGATCATCGCCATGACCTTTCCTCCGGGAGCAACCGCGCCTCCCGCGTTAAGGCCTTTGAACTGGGCAATCCTGCGTTTTTTCCCGCTGTTAATGTAATGCTGAATGATATCCGTGTAGTTCTGTCCGTACATGGTATAGAGGATGCTTGCGCCGTCCGGAAACCAGTCGGGTTCGACACACATGCGCCTTCCAGCCGTCATTCTTCTGACATTGTGCCCGTCGTAGTCCGCCAGATAGACCTGTTTGGCCCCGCCGCTTTCCGCGCAGAAAACGATGCGGGTTGCGCAGAGCGCGCTGACCTTGAACATCCGTTTCAGGAGTGCGTCTACCGCTCTGTGCGCTGTCCATCTCTTATCATCGGCGAGTCGGGTGCTGACACTGGTGTAGCCGCTACCGTCGGCGTTGTAAACGTCCAGGGCAAGGCTTCCGCCTTCGGCGCGGCCCTTTATTATAAAATCCGCCTTTGACTTTGAATCGGTGTCGAACCAGCCGCACCTTGCGAGGTCGGCCCCGACGGTCTGCGAGAGTTCGGGGCTGCCGGAGAGGCCCCTGTATGTTATGACGGGGTTTTTTGATTTGGCCGTCTTTCGCACCACCACCTGCGCGTTCAGATGGCATGCGATGCACAAAAACGCGATTGATACTGCAATTAATCTCAAGTTTTTGTTCATGGCTCTTGTTCCCGTTGTCTGTCGGAAGTATTATGTTTGACAGTTGGATTCGGTTATGGTTTCTACTTTGCGAAACTACATTGTTTCCGGTGCGACTTCAAGAAATTAATCCACTTTTAACACAATTGAGCCAGTTTCAAAACTCTGCGTGAACCGTGTTGGCAGCGCAGGCCGCGCCTGTCTGCGTGCGACGCACAGGCAGGCGGCCACGGAGAGTTTAAAAATTGGCTCAATAGAATGGTAGTTCGAAGAAATGATCATGCATCCAGACACATTCGCGGGCGGCGGGACGGAAATGCTCTGGGAAACGGAGAGCTTTTTCGGCGCGGAAAGTCCACTGATGCGGATACGGATATCCGAAGACCGCCGCTACGAGGAGCGTCCGCAACAGGCGCGCATGGCGCTTGCGGTGGCTAAAGCTTTTCGGGACGCGGACAAGCTTTGCGTGGAAGCCCCTACGGGCGTGGGAAAAAGCTTCGCATACCTGGTGCCGGCCATCCATTTTGCCAGGGACATGAAACGGCCCGTGCTGGTCAGCACCGAGACTATCAACCTGCAGGAACAGCTTATCCAGAAGGACATTCCGCTACTGCGGCAGGTGATGGACATTGATTTTAAGGCGGCGCTGGCCAAGGGGCGGTCAAACTATCTGTGCCTGAGACGTCTCTGGATGCTTTCCGGGGAACACGGCGAGGAATACCTTCCGGACGACTCCATGGTCTCGGGACTGGAAAATCTCAGGCGCTGGACCGAAAGCGCGGAGGAGGCCTGCCTTTCTGCGCTGCCGTTCAATGTGGACAGGCAGCTCTGGGACATGGTATGCTGCGAGGTCGGGAACTGCAGGGGGCCCAGATGCAGGAACTACAAGAAATGCTTTTACTGGAAAGCGCGCAAGTCCTGGGACAAGGCGGATATCGTCGTGGCGAACCATGCGCTGTTTTTTACGGACCTGAAAATCAAAAAGGAGGAGGGCCTTGAAAGTTCTTTCCTGCCGAACTATGCGGGGCTGGTCTTCGACGAGGCGCACCAGGCCGAGGACAGCGCGGCGCAGCACCTTGGGCTCCAGGTGTCCAGCATAGGGATAAAACTTTTCCTGCGACGCCTCTACGACTCCAGGAGCGGGAAAGGGCTGCTCATGAAGTCCGGCAGGACACTTCTGGATCTCAGGCGCTCGGTCGGTCGCGCCGACGATGCCGCCGACCAGTTTTTCGGAGCGATACTGAGGAGGATAGATGAAAGCGGCGACAGCATCCTCAGGATGAGAGTTCCCGATATCGTGCCGGATACGCTTTCCGAACACCTGGGAGAACTCGCCCGAAGGCTCGAAGAATACCTGGAAGTCCAGGAGGACGAGGATTACCGGATGGAACTCGAGATGCAGCGCGACCGCTGCGGTTTCTACCGGGAGGCCGTCAGAACCTTCATGTCAATGGCCCTGCCGGAACACGTTTACTGGGCGGAAAAAAGAGGGGAGATGCGCCCCGTGACAAGGCTCTACGCCGCGCCGCTGAACGTGTCCGAACTTCTGCGGAGGCTCATTTTCAGCGACGATTATCCGGTGATTTTCACCGGAGCCACCCTTTCGGTGTCTAACAGGCTCGACTATTTTCGTGAACGGAGCGGTTTTCAGGGAGGCGAACTCATACTCGATTCGCCGTACGATTACGCCAGCAATATGCAGGTATTTATCCCGGGAGACATGCCTCTGCCCAACGAGGAAGACTATCTCCACCACGCATGCGAGCAGATTGAACACTACATACGCAAAACACACGGAAAGGCTTTCGTGCTTTTTACAAGCTACAGCATGATGAAAATGGCCACGGACGCGATGCGCCCGGTGCTGGATTCCATGAACATAGATCTCTACGTGCAGGGCGGGGAGCTCGACAGATCGCGTATGCTTCGCGAATTTCGCAGAAACGTGGATTCGGTCATTTTCGGAACATCCAGTTTCTGGACGGGGGTAGATGTGCCCGGTCTCGCCTTGAGCAACGTTATAATAACCAGGCTCCCTTTCGCAGTGCCGAGCCATCCGCTTGTCCAGGCGCGCACGGAAATACTTGAGAAGAACGGACAGTCGGCATTTATGAACTACCAGCTTCCCGAAGCCGTGCTCAGGTTCAGGCAGGGGGTGGGACGGCTCATAAGGAACAAGACGGACGAAGGAATTCTCGTGGTCCTCGACCGACGGATAATCAGTAAACGTTACGGCAGAGCTTTTCTGGATTCCATCCCGGAATGTCCTGTGAATATCTGCTGATCCAACGGCAATTCCTTTTCATTCGTGTATCCTGTGTATAGCCGGAAAAACGGGGCGGAATATTCGCTTTAACACGTCTATCAGCTATATTAACCTTGGCCCGTTATTTCATGAAAAATCGATATTTCAGGGTTAATAACCTGTTTATAAACAGGTTATATGAATTTTTCAAAATCACAAAATGCAATTTAAAGGAACAGAAGATTTTTCACCCGGAGGGCAAAGCCATTGCACTAATTCATATTCGGCTTTGCCGAATCTGAATATGCACGGCAAAGCCGTGCTCAGCACCGCACCGGCTTTGTGATGGTATGAATTTTTCCGTAGACAAGAAAAAACGGTTGCCATGGGC
>CAZGYO010000168.1:0-6294 GCA_964530455.1 uncultured Victivallales bacterium | reverse complement strand
TACGGCACGACAAGGGGACGGCCGGAGTTTCGCACAGTATCGATGGAGATCCATGGGGACGACAAGTTGTTGTTCCGGAGCGAGCCGCTGGAGAAAGACAAGACCTACACGCTTTTCCTGGATGTTCGGGGTGTCAAGACCCTGGCTTTCTTCAGTGTGCCGGTCAAAGGGGCAAAGCAGGAAGACCTGATCATAGGAGATCCTTTCCTGACCACACCGCCGGCGACCGACACGCCGCCAGAAGGTGTAAAAGGACCGAACAATTCCAACAGCGTCCCAAAACCTGTGATCAAAGCGGACCCGGTTGAGGGACGGGCCCCGCTGACGGTGGAGTTCAACTCGGAATCTTCGACAGACGCCGACGGGAAGATCATGCGCTATACCTGGCGCTTCGGCGACGGCGGGACAGAACCATTGGATTTCAACACCGAACACACTTATGAATTACCCGGCATCTACGAGATTGCGCTCGTGGCTGAGGATGACCAGAAGGGCCGCGGTGTCACACGGCAAACCATTATCGTGCGTCCCGAGGAGAACATGCCTCCGCGCGCGATGTTCAGCGCCGACCGCTACCTTGTCAAGCCGGGTGAGCCGATACGGTTCGACGCAAGCGCCTCGCGGGATCGCGACGGCAAACTCGCTTCAATCGCATGGCAATTCCCAGGTGGAGAAACAGCCTCCGGGGCTAGCACCGAAAAGACCTTCCAGAAAATGGGCATCTATCCAGTCCTACTCACCGTCACCGACATGGACGGCGCCAGCGACTCGTTCGAGCGGAGTGTGCGTGTTGACGACGGCTCGAACGCAACAGTGTTTCCGATTCGCGACGGGTCGCGCATTCTTTTTATCGGCAACAGTCTGCTGGGTGGAATCAAAGTGCAGCTTCCCGCCTATGCGCAGGCCGCCGAACCGCCATTCGAGATCCAGTATGCCAGCGCAGGCAAAGGCGGGGGGAATGTTCAGCAGTATGTCGAATGGGACCAGCTCAAGGTACGCCACATGATCAGGCAGGGCTGGGACATCGTGATCATTCAGCCCTGGGGCCGGCCACGGGATACAAATTGGGAAGAGACCTACAAGCCTTATGCCCGGAAACTGGTCGAGTGGATTCGCGAATCGGGCGCATATCCGGTTTTCCTCGAACCGCACATCAATTATCATGTTCTCGAAAGCGGCCAGGAAGAATACGGCAATCGCATACGTAGCTTCGCCGAGGAACTTGACGCCGGATATATCCCCGGCGGCCAGGCTTGGCTCAAATTCGCGCAAAAGCATCCGAAAACTGAGGGCGCGAAGTTCCTCAAAGACGCGAAGGGCGACGACTTCGGTCTTAAACTGATGGGGGACGGCATTCACCAGAACTTCATGGGCCAGATGCTGACGACGATGGTCATCTGGGAATACCTGACTGGCCAGCCCGCCACGGAAATGAAGCTACCAGAGGACTGGGGCCGTAAAGATATCAATGAGAAATTGATACCTGAATTGCGAGAGACCGCCGCCGAGGTCGGCGAGCCGGCAGATCCGCTGCGCTAAGCAGATTCTCGAATGACAGATTGAAAGGAAAATGAAGATGACTATGCAACGTAGCGGCTTTCTGCAAAGCAAAAGATGCATGCTGTGTTTGACTCTTATTATTTGCGCGTATTGCTTTGTTGGGTTTGGACAGGAGACGGTCAGGAGTTTTTATTTCGGCAACAGCCTGACGGCCGGCACAGCGCCGAAGTTTCATGAACAGTTGGCAATGGGCCGCGGCGACACTTGGGAAGTGGAAATGTTCGGTATTGCCGGCGGCCGTCTGCACCAATACACGCAGCTGCTCTTTCCCGAATATCCCGAGATGACGTATCCCGATCCGGAGAAAAACAGAGCGAGCAAGAACGCGCTCCAGACGCGCAAAGATATCGAGAACGGCAAGTGGGACAAGATCGTGATCCAGCCCCACCAATTCCATCTCATCCAATACGCCAACTGGATGGAACGGGAGGCCGGCGACATCGAAGACGGCGGTAGGTTGGTCAAATGGATCCGGAGGCACCAGCCCGGGGCGCAGCTTTATCTCTACCAGACCTGGACATCGCCGCAGTACAAGGACAGCCAGGAGAACCCGATATGGGAGACTTTCGATTATGAAAAGTATTGGTTGCGCCCCTACGCCAATCCCGCTCCCGAGGGCGATCCGTTTCCATCGCGCGTTATGCGTACGCAGGACTATTTTAAAAAGTTGCTCGAGGCTTTGAACAAAAACCATGCCGACATCCTGGGAGATCAACCTATTCGCCTTATTCCGACGGGCGACGTGATGCTGGAACTGGAGCGCCGCCTGAGAGCCGGCAAGTTTGTCGATGCGGAAGGTAAACCCTTTGTCCTGACGCGACGCACGGTCACTGTCGATAACGAAAAAGACAAGAATATGGTGGATATCAAGGTCGAGGAAATTCCGTTTGAGAACATTAATGTTTTCTACCAGGACTTTCAGCACCAGAACCCGGGCCTGCCACGTTATTTTGACGCGGCGGTTTTCTATGCGGTTCTTTTCGGCGAAAAGCCCGATGGACTGGATTACGCGCCTTATACGGTGTTTCCAAACAAGAATCCCGATGGCAGTTTTGTCACGGAAAGCCATTACAACTGGCGTGCCAATGACAATCGGAAATTCATTGTGATCACACCGGAACTCACGCAAGCGCTGGCCGATGTCATCTGGGAGGTGCTCAGCAAGCATCCCGATGCAGGATTAGCTGAGTAATAGACACTGGCTGTGAGAGACAATGCACGAAGAGAATAGTATTCTTGCCGGGAGCGTAAAAAAGGAAGATTGTTATGAGGCTGGTTTTTTTGACTTTGGCTTTGTCATGGGGGTTTTTAGCATGCTCAAGCACGAAGGCTGTGCTATCAGAGGAGGCTTTGCCGATGGAATTGCGTTGCGAGTATGAAACCCGGCCCTTGAGCCTCAGTCATCCATCTCCTCGTTTTTTCTGGGTCATGAGCGATGAACGCCGTGGGGCCCGTCAGACAGCCTATCAGATCCTCGTGGACGATAAAAAGAGTGCGCTGGAAAGAGACCAGGGCGACATGTGGAACTCAGGCAAGGTGCAGGGGGATCAGGCGGCCCATGTGGCCTACGCCGGAAAAGCCTTGCGTTCCAAGCAGCCCTATTGGTGGAAGGTGCGCATCTGGGACCGGGACGATCTTCCTTCTCAATGGTCTAAGCCGCAATGTTTTGAGACGGCTTTTCTGCATCGGGACGAATGGCAGGCCTCCTGGATTGGCATGTCCTGGCCCGAAGAGGAGAAAGCGAGCCGTGCCGGGGAGTGGATTTTTACCCATAACCGAATCGACCGGCGGGAATACTGGAACCGTGCTTCCGCCTATCATTATTTTCGGAAAACATTTACTGTATCGGACGAAATCGAGGAAGCGCTTTTTTCCATCCAGACAGACAAGCCCATTCGGGTCTGGTTGAATGGTCGGCTGATCCTTGATCGTTTCGATGAGATTGCCCTTGCCGCAGACCGGACGGTTTACGACGATCTGGAGGAAAAGGATTTAGAAACGAATTCCGTGGATGCGACGGCTTATCTTGTTCCCGGGGAAAACCTGATCGCGCTTCAACTTTTCAAACCGGAGCAAACGCCTCTGGGAGCCTTTCGGGCCGCTCTTGTCATAAAAAGCGGTGACGATGCGCGTTATGTTCTCACTGATAAGAGTTGGCTTGCCGTATCGGGTGAGGATAAAGAGCGCGGTCGATATACCGGTCCAGGAGGCTGGCATATTAAGAACATGCCGGGAAACTGGATGCTTCCTGATTTTCATCCGCCGAAGCCGGAAAAAAAGGTCTCGGGCGGTGGCCTTTATATGCAGGTTCAAAAGGATGCATGGTTTCCGGCGGACAGTTCGGGAACTGTGTATCCCATGAAAAACCGTCGTTCGGCGTGCCTGCGCAAAGATTTTCAAGCAAAGCGCGGCCTGAAAAGAGCGCGGCTCTACGCCACGGCCCTTGGCTTTCATGAAATCTGGATAAACGGGAAACGGGCGAACGATGAATATCTTGCGCCGGGAAAGGCTGCGTGGGATGGCTTCATGGGACGCAATCCGGAATATGTGAAGCGACTGCTTCAGTACCAGGTTTACGATGTAAGCTCGCTGATTCAGGAAGGTTCGAACGCCGTCGGAGCAATATTGGGCAATGGCTGGTACAACGGCATGAACGTGAATATGTCCTACCGCAAGCCCGCCCTCAAACTCGAACTGGAGATGGTGTATGAAGACGGCAGCCGTGAATTGATTGTCAGTGACGAGAGTTGGAAATCTTTTTCATCACCGGTTGTCTTCGACAACATTCATTTCGGGGAGGTCTATGACGCCCGTTTGGAACAGGCGGGATGGGCGGATTCTGGATTTGATGATTCCGATTGGCTAAAGGCGGAAAACATCGGCGCCCGCTACGATTACTGGAACGCTGTATCGGAGGAGCCCCTTTTAATCGGCCAGGTCATGCCCCCTGTTCGCGCGGTGGAAGTGATTGAACCGACTTCTATTGAACAAACGGAGGAAGGGCAATATCTGGTGGATTTCGGTCAGCTTATATCGGGCATTGTGCGCCTGAAAATCAAAGACGCTCCCGCGGGTCAGGTCCTGAAGATGCATTATGGCTACTCGGCGAACCGATTGAACGACCGCTTCGGCAACAGTCATGAAGATATTTATATCTGCCGCGGCGCGAAAGAAGAAATCTGGGAGAAAAAATTCGGCTGGGGAACCATTCGCTACGCCCAGATAACGGGCTATCCCGGTGATCTGGAAAAGGAAGACATCCAACTCCTGGTCCTGCATAATGACTTCCGGAAAACAGGAAAATTTGCCTGCTCCAACGATTTGGTGAACGAACTATGGGTCTCCGCCGTGAACACCTTTCGCGGCAACACCCATTATCATACCTACGACACCGAACGGGAACGCATGAACTGGGGGCCTTCGGTTCTGCATCCTTTTCGCATGGCCAACTGGGCCTACGAATTGATCGGCCACGCACGCTATCAGGTGCTGTTTCAGGACAGCGGCGAGTGGGCGGTTCCTCATGCCGAAGACATTATCGTGGCCGCGCCCTGGAACGCCTGGCTCTTTTACGAAGATCAGCGTTTTGTGGATGAAAGTTTCCCCAAAATGCAACTCCTTGTGGACAGGCGACTGGATCGACCGGACTGGGCGGAACTCTGGTGGGGTGGATTGGGCAATTGGAAGAGCATCGACCAGGCCAGCCCGGAAGCGATTTTCGGCCAGACCTGGCATTATATCACCACCCGCTGGATTGGCAAATTGGCCCTGGCAACGGGCCGCGAGCAAAAGGGACAAGACTATCTTGCGCGCCTGCCGGAGATAGCCAGTCAGTTCAATGAAAATCTGATCCAGCCCGAAGTACCAACCATTGCTGGAGATTCTCAAGCCAGCCTGGCCATGGGGCTTTATCTGGGCATTGTTCCGGATGATCTATTGCCCGATCTGGCGGATCGCCTGGTTTATACGGTGGCCCAGGCGGATGAACACCTGCGCCAAAAATTCAGCCGCGATGGCGACCGCTATCTCTGGCTGGGCGAGCATGAACAGTTGCGCTGGAAAAAGAATCCCGCAAAGTATGAAGAACTGCGCGAAGACTGCCTCGAAAGCGGAGGCGAAAGTCTGGATTACCACATGACGGTCGGCCCCTTTGGCTGCCCCTTTCTCTTTCATGCCCTCGAAAGAATCGGCAGGCAGGACGTGGCATACCGCCTGCTTACCCAAACCTCTTATCCTTCTCTGGGCTACATGATGCGAAGCGGCAACAAGGCAATTCCCGAATCCTATAAGGGTAACAACAGCCACCCCGCTTATACGGCCTTTGCCGATTGGCTTTATGAGTCCATCGGAGGCCTGAAGCCGGATCCGGAGAATCCGGGGTTCAAGCATTTTTTTGTTCAGCCCCAACCAGCAGGTGACCTGAACTGGGCCAAGGCGGAATATCGATCTTTGCATGGGCTTATCCAGAGCGAATGGAAGATCGAGGATGGCGTGTTTACGCTCAATGTGCGCATCCCGGCCAATGCTTCGGCCACGGTGATTTTGCCTGCCGACTCGCCCTCGGATATCCGGGAGCAGGGGCTTGCGCTGGAAGAAGCCGAGGGCGTAGCCAATTTCCGCAAAGATGAACAAGGGGTGGCTATTAAAGTCCTTTCCGGGGAATATCTATTTTCCATGAAATGGGACGGTCACAAAATTAACCTATTAAGGGTGTTAACTGAACAATGAAAAGAA
>CAZGYO010000167.1:0-6325 GCA_964530455.1 uncultured Victivallales bacterium | reverse complement strand
AGTGCGCGTCAAGAATTAAGGTGCTGGCGGGCATGCTGACATACTGCAGCAGCACTCCGCAGGACGGCGCCATCAGGGGCGCGGCGAAACTCGCGGACGCCGAACTCCGGGTAGCTTCAATCCCTACCATACATGGTGAAAGAATATGCATAAGAATAATGACAGGTTCGGATGGGGGCAGGCGCCTTGAAAGTCTCGGTTTTCAGAAAAATGTGCTTGCGGGCCTCAAACAAATGCTTGAACCCTCGTCAGGACTGATAATCCTCACCGGTCCTACCGGATGCGGCAAGACCACAACAATCTACTCCATGATAAGGGAACTTTTGCGGAATTCGCAGGATCCGGCTTCGATCATCTCTATAGAAGATCCGGTGGAAAGTGTTATTCCGGGAATATCACAGATATCACTGACCCGAAGTGTTGGGAACATGGATTACGAGGCTGCTTTGCGGGCGGCTCTCAGGCAGGATGTAAAGACTCTTGTTATCGGAGAGATTCGCGACTGTAATGTAGCGAAAGTGGTTCTCAACGCGGCCCTCAGCGGGCACAGGGTCATTACCACGCTCCATGCCGGAGATATACCGTCTGTCTACGCCAGGCTCCTGCATCAGGGTTTCGAGGCTTTTCTTGTCGCTTCCGCTATAACCGGAATTCTGACACAAAGGCTTTTTACCGCGTCCGACGGAAACTCGAGAATCCCCGCTGCCGCATTCCTGACTCCTGATGACGAGTGGAGAGAGTTCGTAATAGGCGCTCCGGGTCTTGCCGGTCTGCGTGAAAAGATCAAGAACGAGCCTCATGCCGATATCAAGGCTGTTGCTTTCAGAATGGCTGAAAAGGGAATCATCGCCATGAAGGATGCAATGCTGATATGAAAGCCAATCGCAACAAGCTGACAGTCCGGAACTTCTCTCTTGTGGAATTGGTCATAGCGATGGGGCTTTTTATAATTGTCGCTGCAAGTTTCTATTCCGTGACAAGGGCTCTTGGCGAATATCGCGACAGGCTCATGCTCAGAAGCCAAGCCGGGTCGATTATCGACAATACGCTGGAGAGGGTTTCAGCATACGTTAATCGGGACGCGGAGACGGCGGCTACAGTTTTTAGAGATGAACTCGAAAAGAATTCTTTTTCGGGCGGCAAAGCATTTCAACACGCCTGCGAAATTCGCAATGGTCGCCTCATTCTCGGGATCTTCGACAAAAAAGGGAAATCGCTTGCCGAAGTACATCTGTCAGTGAATGAAAAAGAGGGAACGCGGTGATAAAGAAAACATACACACTTGTTGAGATGATTTGTTATATGAGCATTCTCGCTGTTCTGATGAATCTGGCGATGCTTCTTTTTCACGACGGAATCAGAATCTGCAGTTCCGCAATCAAGGATGCTGAAATGAACGAGGAAGTCCTGCTCCTGAGGGGGAAATGGAGGAATTTCGTGGATAGCTGCGAAGCTAAGTTTATTATTAGGGAAGACGGATCGCTCAGCTCATCCGGGGCTTTGGCAAAACACGAAGGGAGAAAACTGATTCTGACTCGGTCCGACAGCGAAAGGCGCCTGTTTCTGCCTGAGGGCACGGAGTTTTCGTTCAAGATTGAGAAAAACGGGGAAGACCCGGAAAATGTTATTCTGTATATATCCCGGGGAAAGAACTTTAAAAGAAGAATAGTGGCGGTCCATGGGAAAAAATAGAGAAAATCAGCAAGGTGTGGCAACAATAGTTCTGCTGTTGATTGCCATTCCCCTCTTCATTCTCCTGGGTATTGTTCTGCAGGCATACATGTCTTGGCATAAGCTGGAGATGAGACTGCTGAATGAGAACAAAGCGCGAGCCTCGGAAATTGTTCTGGAACCCTAGCAGGCGTTCAGTCGGACAAAGTCCGACAGGCTGCTAGAGTACATATTCAGTGAACCACGTCGGGGTCGGGGCTGAGACACTTGAAGACTGTCCAGTACTGACCCCGAGCAACGGGGTTTGCTGACAACCGGGCTATATCCTCGAATATCCTCTAATATCTTCGACGATCATGTAAAGGGAAGGAACCAGAACCAGTGTTATCAATGTGGCGAAGAGTATTCCGTAACCCAGCGAAATTGCCAGGGGAATAAGGAAGCGGGCCTGCCTGCTTGTCTCGAATATCATTGGAAGCAGTCCGCCGAACGTCGTCAATGTCGTAAGAAGTATGGGACGGAACCGCTGTATTCCGGCTCCGTGAACGGCGTCGAATGCTGATTTTCCGCTTTTGCGTGATCTGTTGGCGAAATCGATCAGGACAAGCGAATCGTTTACGACAACGCCCGAGAGGGCGAGTATTCCTATAAGGCTTATCAGGCTCATGCCGTAGCCCATTATGAGGTGTCCTAGGATTGCGCCGATGACACCGAAGGGGATGCTTGTCATTACGATAAGTGGCTGCACATAGCTTTTGAACGGTATTGCGAGCATTGCGTATATTGCCATCATGACGATCGGGATGAGTACGGAAAGGGAGCTGAGGCTTTCTCTCTGGGAGGACTGCCGGCCCTGGTAGCTGTAGGTGAGTCCCGCATATCTTGAGATTATTTTAGGCATCACATCCTTGTCAAGCACCTGCATTACCTCTCCGACTTTGGATCTGGGGCGGACGTCGGCGGTGACATCGACCGTTCGCTGTCCGTTGCGGCGTGCAATATCTGTATATGCGCGGCCGCGTTTGATTTCTACGATATCCCGCAACAGCGCTTCCGCCCCGCCCGGGGTATTTATTATCATGGTGTTAAGTCCGTGTTCGGAGTCGCGTTCACTTTCACTGCGGCGAACCTTGATCTTTATCTCGTTTCTACCCCGCTGCTGACGCAGGACTTCCGTTCCCTCGTAGCTTCCTCTTAGTTGTGCCGCTACGTATTGCGCCGTGAGACCAAGGCTTTCTCCTTCGGGCTTCATCCTGAAATCGAGCTGTTCCTTTCCGGGCTGGAAGCCGTCGTCGATATCGCTGACAATCGGAATACTCTGGAGTTCCCCCGCGAGTTCCCCGCTCGCTTTTTCGAGAATTTCGAGGTTTCTGTGCTTCAGTTCAACGGTGAGCGCGGATCCGCCGCCGGGGCCCCCACGGTCGGACTGGAATACAAGGCTTTCCGCTCCGGGAATTTCTCCGGTCTTTTCCCGCCAGGCGTCCACAAACCGCTGTGTACTCATTATCGCCTTGCGTATTTCCGGTTTTGCAAGGTAGACGCGTATTTCAGAGGTATGGCTTCCGTTTTTGCCTACATCGGCAAACATGCCCTCACAAAGTTCGGGGTGTCGGGATTCGCGCACAACCTCCTCCGCAGCGCGAAGCATGCGTTCGGTTATTTTACGCGAAGTCTCCACGGGGGTGCCGTATGGCATCTTCAGATATGCGTAAGCGTAGTCGCTTTCGACCCGGGGAAACATGTCGAAACCCATGCGGCCGCTCATGACGAAGCCCATGATGAACAGGAAAATACCGGCAGAAAAACACACAACGGCATATCTGTTTGAGATCATATATTTCAGAAAGGGGCCGTACCAGATCCTGACGTGCCGCACGAACCAGTGGCTGAAATTCTGCTGGAATTCATGAAGCAGCCTCAAGGCCCCGCGCCGGTTTCGAATGTCTTTCTGGTGCCCGAGATGCGAAGGCAGAACGAAAAGACATTCGATCCAGGAGATCGAGAACGCGGTAATGACAACGGCCGGCAGCATCCACATGACCTTGCCCATGATCCCGGGTAGAAGCGCGAGCGGGATGAAGGCCGCGATGTTTGTAAGAATACTGAATGTGACAGGCATGGACACTTCCCTGGTGCCGGCCACCGCCGCGTCGATAAAGGACATTCCGTCCTGGTGCAGGCGGTAGACGTTTTCGCCGACAACTATTGCGTCGTCTACGACTATACCGAGAGCGACGATGAAGGCGAACATTGACATCATGTTGAGCGACAGGCCCAAGGCTGGCATGAAAAGCATCGCGCCCAGAAAGGATATGGGAATACCCATCATCACCCAGAACGCGAGCCTTATCTCGAGAAAGAAGCCCAGAAGTATCATCACAAGGCACAGGCCCATTATCCCGTTTTTGATCAGAAGCCGGGCTCTCTGATGGTATATTTCCGCCATATTGCGCAGTTCGGCCATCTGTATTCCATCGGGCAGTTTGTCCCTGACCAGTTCCATCTGTTCTCTCACTGCCGCTGAGACTGACACCGGGGTCTGGTTCCCGATGCGGTATACCTCGAGCATTACGGCGGGTTTTCCGTTGTGGACGGCGAACCTGTCCGAGTCCTCGAACCCGTCATTTATCTCCGCTATATCCTTCAGAAACACCTGCCCGCCGTCAGGAGTGCTTATAATCGGGATCTGCCCGAATTCTCTGCCGTAGTCGCGGCGTTCGGTCATTCGGACCAGGACTTCACCGCCTTTTGCTTTAATAGCACCAGCGGGTATTTCCACGCAGGCTCTTTTTACTTTCGCCGCGATGTCCGGAACGCTGATTCCGTATCTTCTGAGCGCGTCCTGCGAGACCTCTATCCCTATTTCGAGCGGGCGTATTCCCGCAAGCTCAATTTTCGTTATCTCCGGCGATTCCAGAAAACGATCGCGAAGCTGTTCGGCCAGTTCGCGCAGGGAGGTTTCACGAGCTTCGCCGTAAATTGCCACTTGCACGACTTCGCGGCTGCGCGTGTCGAGAGTCACTATCGGGTCCTCGGAGTCCTCCGGAAAGGTCACAATGCGATCGACCTCGCTTTCAATGTCCTGGTAGACCTTCATCTGGTTCACGCGTTCGTAGAGTTCGGCGACAACGGTTCCGGAACCTTCCGCGGCAGTGGAAGTGACCTCCTTGACTCCGTCGAGGCCGCTCAAAGCCTCTTCGACAGCCAGAACTATTCCTTCCTCGACTTCCTCCGGGCTTGCCCCCGGATAAGGGACGGTGACTGTCACGGTATCCCTCTCGATGTTTGGGAAAAATTCCTGTGTTATGCGTGTGAGCATGACCAGCCCGCCGACAAGGAAAAACAGCATCAGCAGATTCGACGCGACAGGATTGTTCGCCATCCAGCGTATAGGGCCCGGAGACTTGTGCATTAAGCTGGTCATCTGTTTTTAACCCCGGCTTTTTCCGGCTTGTTTTCACCGGCGATTCTCAGTGCCATCCCGTCGACGGGAAAACCCAGAGAAGAAACGACCAGGCGCCGGCAGTTATCGGGCAGTGGTTTGTCGATATAGACATATTTTCTGTCGCTCCAGGCGGCCTCGACGGTAAATATTCTCAGACGTTTCCTATCGTCCAGGAGCCATATTTCCCGCCCGTTCCTGTATGCTTCGAAGGGAACCTCAAAGACATCTTCCAGCGTTTTTCCCTTGATGTTCAGTCGTACAAGATCCCCCAGCAGCAGTCTGCCGTAAATCGATTTCGAGAGGGGGTCTTTGATTTCAACAATTATCCTCGCCAGGCGGCCATCTTCCTCGATATCGCCCAGGACGCGTATGACTCTGCCTTCAATCTCCGTTCCGCCGGTTTGCAGTTCCGCCGGGCTTCCCTCTTTGCCTTCGGCGTCGGGCAACTTTATTCTGCGTAGATATTCGGCCGGAATAGAACATCTTATCCAGTAACTTTCCGTTGAGACAAGAGTCGCGAGTTCGGTCTGGGTATTGGCCTGGTCGGCTATCTGGACACCAATTTTTCTAACAAGCGAGTCGAAAGGCGCCCTGATCTCCGTCCTTTCGATATTCAGTTCAGCCTGTTTCAACGCGGCTTCGGCAATGTTAAGATCGGCCCGGGCGGCTTTCTCCTGCGGGATTCGCAGGATGAGTGCCTCGTCCTCCGGGCTAGGCCTGTTTTCGGAGTCGAAGTTTCTGTACTGCTTGCGCGCCATCCTCATCTGACCGAGTTCGGTTTCAAGCTCCGCGCGGGCCTTGGCGAGTTCTGCCTTCCTTTTTTCGAGTTCGAGAACATAATCGGATTTATCCAGGCTGACGAGAAGTTCCCCTTTTTTCACCAGGCCTCCGGGCTCGAAATCGGGGTGTACCCGGACGACTTCGCCGGAAATCCTGGGACGCAGGACAATTTCAACAGCGGGAAGAACTGTGCCCATTACCGGTATCATCACATCCGCGTCGCGGGGTTCAAGCGTTATAACTTCAACCGCCGGGGTGAGTTCAGGGGGACGTTTTCTCCCGGCTTTTGGTTTATGTCTCATAAACCAGAACGCGCCGTAGGCGCAGAGCGCCAAAATGACGATACTTATTAACAGGGGCAGTTTCGAGAAAAGAGCGCCGCATTTTTTTGTCTGTTTTATTTCCATTGTGTCAGTTCCTTACCGCTGT
>CAZGYO010000166.1:0-6359 GCA_964530455.1 uncultured Victivallales bacterium | reverse complement strand
GACTTTGCGCAGGCCGGATTGTCCGGCTTATGTGTGCCAGCTTTGCTTGGCGCACCCATGTCAGATTCCTCGTTTTTTTTGATTTCCCTTTCAACTTTGCTCTTCTCTTCCTGAACATCCTGTTCGATCAGTCCTTTCTCCTCTTCGTCGACGGCTTTCTGACAGGCCTGTTCCCCGTGAACACCGTAATCCCCGTTATTTCATGAAGTATGTGCAGAGCGGTTCGCTGCGGCAACTGCTTATTTCATCATCAATCAGCCGGCATGACAGGCCCATCAGGATTGCCGAGATGCAGGTGACAATCCACATCAGTCTGAGAGATATTGAGATGCAGTCGGGCTCGGGGTCGGGATATTCCTTCCCGAAATAATCTTTGTCGCTGATCTTTCCCTCATATCTTGCGGGACCTCCGAGTCGAACCTTCAGGGCGCCGGCGACTGCGGCTTCCGGTATGCCGGCGTTTGGACTCGGGTGTTTCCGCGAATCTCGCAGAGCGATGCGCAGTGTGCGCAGCGGGGAAATGCCGGCAACGGCTGAAGCAAGCGGGCATAAGAGGTACATCAACCTGGCGGGGAGAAAATTCATGAGGTCATCCAGGCGCGCCGCGGCTGTCCCGAAAAATCTGTATTTATCGTTTTTGTAACCCAGCATCGAGTCGCAAGTACTGACGGTTTTAAACAGCCACATCAGAGCGGGGCCGCCGATAAAAACATAGAAAAGAGGGCTGACGATACCGTCGACAGTATTTTCGGCGACAGTCTCGATGGTCGCACGGCATATCGAAGCTTCGTCCATCTTTTCGGTATCGCGCCCGACGATGCGCGAGAGTCTTTTCCGGGCGACCGGCAAGTTCTGTTTTTTGAGCGCGTAAAAAACGGATTTCGCTTCTTCGGACAGGTTTCTGGCGGACAGGCCGGTATAGATCCAGAAAACGGACACGCATCGCCCCGCCGGGGGATAAACGGCGTGGGCCGCAATGATTGAAAGTAGCACCAGCATGGAGACTGACACGGCGGCGGCAGCTACGGTGAAGAGTCCTCCGGCGCGTTCCCATCTGAAAGCTTTTCTGGAAAACTTTTCAAGTCCCGAAACAAGTTTCCCGGCAAACCTTACGGGGTGCGGAAACCATTCCGGGTCGCCAAAAATGAAATCGAGGAGCAGGGCCAGGAACACGTCCTCCAGTAATGTATCGTTAATAATGCCCGTCAACAAATAGACACCCCGTTTTTTTTATAGAGCCGGTGTACATATTCAGTGAACCACGTCGGAGTCGGGGCTGAGACACTCGAAGACTGTCCAGTACTGACCCCGAGCAAACGCGGTTTGCTCAATATGTACAAGCCGGTTTCGAAACTCCGCGTGAACCGCGTTCGGAGCGCAGGCGTGCATCCCACCCAAATTGGCAGGCCGCGCACAGGCAGGCGGTCAAGGAGAGTTTTGAAATTGGCTCTATTGGTTATCAGTATTTTTTTTCGCACGCCGTTTTTCCTCTTCCGTGCGGAAAAGCATGAAGTATTTCTCCTCGAGCTCGAACCAGTCAGTCGGTGTTCCGGGTTCCCATCCCGGATCAAGTACGCCGTAGCGTTTCATTTCGCGGATATACGCCTCGTCCGGAACGAAGCCGGGCTGCCAGTATGCGGGTTTCAGGATGTCGGGAGCCCTGCCGCCTGAAGCGGAGCCGTCCAGGCATCCGCGTATCATCTTCTCCAGTTCGACGTAACCGGGATCGTCCTTGGTTTCGAAAACTATCATGGGCTTTTCGGATTCGGCGGATTTCTCATAGTGTTTACCTGAGGACCGGGCGGGACGCTCGCGGCACAGTTGCAGTCCTCCGGCTTCTTTTGAGAGCGGGGCTCGGAGCAGGAAGGATCTCTGGATTTTTCCTATATCTATTCTGCTGTGTTTGTCAAAAGGCCACATGTTCCTCCTTTTCACGGAGGGGAAATGGCATGAAGCGCATTTTCTGTGGAGCACAGTGTCTTTTCCGCGGTCGATTCTCGGATACTGCGGCTCGGGAAGCACCAGAGAGACGTATGTTCCCGCAAAGGCCGCGCTTGAATCAATCCATGTGGCCAGCAACCTGAAGTTTTCGGGATCTACTTTTTTCCCGTGGTGCTTGCCGGAAGCCTTCTTCAGGAGTTCGCTGACCGGCGAGCCGAAACTGCGCGGCGGGCTGTTGCCGTGTATGACGTTCTGGTAGTAGTGTCCCGACATGCCCAGCTGTCGATTGTCTATAAGCGAGCTGTAACCGAATGTCCAGTACGGGTTGCGTGCGCCGTCGAGCCTGACGTTGCCGGCGGACTTTTCGGCGTTATGGCATTCGACACAGTACTTGTCGAGTACAGGCTGAATATCACGGGGAAAGTCTATGAGACCCGACTCGGGCACTCCCGGTACGGGTTTTATTCTGCTGGGGGGACGCGCGACGGAGGACAGGAATGATTTTTCCCTGTCGTGCGGCGCCTGGAGCCTGGATTCGTGGCAGCCTACACAGGACACGGACTCGCCTGCCATTACGCTTACGAAGCTCTGCATCCGTTTGACGGTAATATTATTTTCATCGAGCGCGGAAAAAAATATAGCGCGGTTGGCAGGCACCTCGAAATGCGCGGAGCCGTCCTTTTCGACGGGAACCGTCCCGAGGACGCGGTGCATTATTATCGTGCCGGTATCACCCACCTGCCTTGTCCGGTACGGGGAAGGAGCCCAGTTGAAGCTGACCGGTTTAGGAAGTTCTTCCATGACAAGCAGCTTCTTTATGGCGCCCCGTTCGACGCCCTCCATCTCACGGCCACGGTAGATGTCCGATAATATCATTACACCCATTGTCTTGCTTTCATCGACCTTGGCGGGTATCAGGTTTTCTTTCGGACGCGGTGCTAGAACACGCGGTTCATGGACCCATATAGGTATCTCCTCGAGCCTTCCCCTGTGGCCTTTTATCTCCATGGCCGGCCGCGAAGACCGGTAGATGCACTCGAAATCGCCGTGCCCGTCCATCACGAAAAGACCGTCATTGTTGCATACAAGAAAACAGTCTTCAGAAAACGGCAGGACGTCCCGCCAACTCATAAGGCGCTCTCCGCAGGGGGCGGGTATGGTGTGGCGGTTTACCTGGTATTCCGCCTTCATATTGAGCTGAGTCTGTGCTTTCGCGTTGCTGGGTCCTGCGTGGGGGTCAATCAGCAGGACATCGCCCTGGTGCTCGCTTTTGCCGTGTCCGGGGCTGACGATGCAGGCTATCTGCCGGCTGCCCGGAACAGGTTTGGCATCGATGAACAAGCGCCCGAAAGCCAGGTTGCCGTAGAGCACCATCTGCCCTGTCCCGTCGGGGTTGACCGTCCACAGATGGTGGAACCCGTTTGTATGCCTGTCCACGTATTCCCAGCGCGTATATGCGACTCGTCCGTCCGGAAGCATCCACGGATGGTTTTCGTGTTCGACGCCGAAGCTTATCTGCCGAACTCGTGATCCGTCGCGTTCGCACCTGTACATTACACCGACTGATGTGTACCAGCAGGGCACCCAGCGGTAGCAGCGCGAGGACACGAACATTATTCCGCCGTCGGGCATGAAGCAGGGTTCATAGTCGTTCCAGTTTCCCCTGGTGAGCTGTTTCAGGTTGCCGCCGTCGCGCCCTATTGTGTAGAGATGGTAGTTGTGTGTGCCCCCGGGCCTGTAGCTGAACAGAACCGTCCTCCCGTCGTAATCGACGAACGGATCCCTGATACTGCCTTCGGGATCGTCAATCAGAGTGCGCGTCTTTCCCGTGCGCAGGTCAAGCACAAGCATTTTTCCACCGCAGGGACTGTAGACATATCGGTCGGGGTTATGGCAGTGGTATCCGAAATTCGCGTACCAGTGTCCGTCGGTGCTGTCGGCCCTTTCGACGACTACAATTTCTTCAGCATCCTTCATCGGGCCCGCGAGCATCCTGGCCAGGAGTCCGGGGGTCTCTTTCTGGACCGCGTATCCGTCCGCCCTGGATGCGTACTGCGGAAAACTGCACAGGCCCATGATAATAATCAGCAGTCGGGCATATGCTTTTTTACCCGTAGCGCCAGTTTCAAGACTCTCCGTGGCCGCCGGCCGGCGCGACGCCAATGCGAAGCTGTCCAGAATGATGCCACAGCAACTACTGCAAATGCCTAAGAGTAAGCCTGATGTGCTGCAATTGCTTCGCCCCTTGGGTGAAAATTTTAAAACCGTCATTGTCCCAAATCCTCTCTAATCTCAGATGTTCCGTGAATCCATGACTCATTAGCCCGGTTGCTTCACGAAAGCAACGCCTCCGGATGGAACGCTATTGTTCCGAGTTTGCTGTTTCAAGTTCAAGTCTATTATCTTTAGCTTCGTCGCGGCAGAGACTCTCAATTATGCATTTTTTCGCGAAATTCGCAAATCTTTCGAATGTTTCGGGATCGAGTTTTCTTTTAAGACCCTTGCATGTCTCAGGTGGTTCCGGGTTGACGATGCGGAGCGTAATCCGCGCAAAGAGAGCCGTCCACGGTTTTCCGTGTCCGAGCTGCGTGTGTCTCAATGCGGCGAAAGGTTTAGTAATCCGGGTATCCTTGTCGGGATCGTATGGCGCCGCCAGATATTCTATGAGATTGAACCATTCCTGTTGCGAGAACGTCACGGGGCATTCAATAACAGGTTGAGGAATTACTTCCGGGTCCTTTCCATTGAAAAGTCCATTGAAAAAAGCCGGGAGTCCCTTATCGCCGGACGGAGAAATACTGAACCCTCCGGGTCCGACCTCAATCCGCCTTGATTCCGGCACGGAACGGAAAAACTCGTTCATTCTGCTCCAGTCGGAGAGGCGCAGAACAGAGGATGCTATGTCGATTCTTCCCTCCGGGACGGCGGTCTCATTTGGAGCCGCGTCCTCCACGGGACGTGCCAGTGTTTCGGGATCGAGTTCAGTGAAGGCTTTTTCTATCACCGCAAAATCACCGGGAAGTACATCTACCCAATCTTCCTGCAGATTCACGCATTTGCGTTTAGCCAGCGGTCTCAAAGCCCGGTATACTCTGTATCCTGCTATATCCGCGGACGGGTCGTGCTGCCATGAGAGCAGGGCCGACCTGTGGTATGCGGCGCCCTTAAGCTCTTTTACCGGCTCAGGTGGCGAACCGTTTTTCCCTTTGTCCTGTTTCGGGGCTTTTCCCGAAGCTATTCTGAGCTGCGGCGGGCTTCCTTTTTCCTTTTCCGGTATCAACTCGACCTCATTTGAGGGAACGGACTCTGCTCCATCAGGCGACACGGCGGTAACCGCGTAGTAATAGGGCCGGTTGTTGGTGAGAGGCCTTGGTTTCCTGCCGCGTTTCCCGAAATCAATGTACTGCAGGCAGCCCGCTTTCACGAAAGCTATCCTGTTTTCTTCCGGATAGCCGTCGACTATCCAGCCGGTCTTCCTGAATATCTTTCCCACGCTGCCTCTGCCCACGAGCCGGAGCCCCCCGTTTTCCGGGCGGTATATTCTCGCTACGGCGCCGTCTAAAAAACCGTTTTTCACGAGTCCCCCGAGCGATGTGCCCGGCAAATCGGGTATCATGAACCACTTGTTGTATAAACATTTCCCGCTTTCTGAAACCTCGAATATGCACCGGTACAGCGCCGCATTATCCGCCGCGCCGGAATTCCCCTTGTCGTCTTCCGCACCGTAAACCCACAGCGCCTGAATAAGAACGCAGGCGATCAAAAATACCGGTTTGACAAAGCTATTCATTGCCGGCGCCTCTCTTGAAACGAGATTTCACGGCCCACAGCCCCAGGCCCGGATTGTTTATGTAAAAAACCTTTTCGCCGTCGATTTCGTTAAAGCCCTCACGCATTTTTTCCGGGTCGTATTTTTCTTTCATCTTTTCATACGGCTCGGTGTTGAATCCTACGGCACGAATTTCTTCAGCCGCGAGTACGGGCCCGGGACAGTAAGTGATATTGAAACGGCCCTCGCTGGAACCGTGGATCAGGTGTGCGGCCGCGCTCAGGTTTTCCCTGAGTTCTGCATTTTCCGCCACGGCCGTCAGTGTCGCCCGGGTTCCTCTATATCCGTATTTCCTTATTAGTCGGTCTATTTCCCTGTCCTCTCCAAACTCCCTCAGGCCCGGGGCAAGCACGATCAGTTCTCCGCCGTCGGCCATGGCCATACGTGTTCTGTAAATGGATTTATTGCCCAACCACGTGCTCTTGAACTCTTCCGGATCCAGATATACCACAACTTTCCCGAGTGGTTCTTCGAGCATATCCATATTCAGCTTTCTGCTGAGGTTGGCGGCGCGTTTGTATACCTCACGGCCCGCTCCGCAGAAAATCCCGCGGGGTCCTGTCTCCCCACTTTCAGGGTCCCTGCCGCA
>CAZGYO010000165.1:0-6383 GCA_964530455.1 uncultured Victivallales bacterium | reverse complement strand
ATGATGACACGGCAGGCGGTTGAGAACGCCGGGTACGAATGCCCCGAGATCGTTCCACCGGATGCCTTCTTGGGAGATAAATCATGAAAGATCCGTTCGTAGACGAAGTCAGAAAGTTCCGAATGGAACATACCCGGCAATTTAATTCTAACCTACACGAGATCTGCGAAGATCTCCGGCAGTTCGAGGCATCGATCGGAGAACGAGTAGTCAGCTCTCCACCTCGAAAACTGCAGCCAACAAGGAAGTCGAAAAAAACGTATTTTATATTTTTTGTGACGCTACTTTTGCTGACGGGCGCGTCGATATCGGCTGAAAATTCCGAAGAGCGGAAAAAACTTTCAGAGCAGCGCAGCGGGGTTCTTCTGGAGATGCATGAGACGAGGGTCAGGCTCCTGGAAGAGGACCCGGAACTGAAGAAGATACGCGAAAAGATAATGAAACTGTACCGGGAACTCGCGCTTAAACTTCAGAAAAAAGGCGAGATGAAAGAGCTGTCGGAAAAGCTCAGGGACATTGAAAAGAAACTCGCTGAACTGGAAAAGGAATAACAGCCCGGTGAAACCGCCGCGGACTTCGCAAATAAGATGCGGCAAATCGGTTACTGAGAGCGTATTTTTGTTCAAAGAGGGTGGACGCGGGGCAGACGGACGGGTCCGTGGTTGACGGGAGCTGAATTTATGAATATGGACAATCTGGTTCTGGCTTTCACTCTTACCTTTCTGGCCGGCATATCGACGGGGATAGGAAGTTTGCTCGCGTTTGTAGCACGCCGCACCAACACAAGATATCTTTCCTTTGCCCTCGGTTTCTCCGCCGGCGTGATGGTCTACGTTTCGTTTGTAGAGATATTTGCCAAAGCCAGGGATTCGCTTTCCGAAATAAAAGGTGAAAGGGCCGCCACCTGGATAACCGTGGCTGCTTTTTTCGGGGGCATCGCCGTGATAGCGCTGATAGACAGGCTTGTCCCGAACGCGGAGAACCCGCACGAGATGCACAAGCTTGAGGAGATGGAGATGTCTCCCGAGCAGGTACACCAGAACAAGACCAGAAGGTTGATGAGGATGGGTTTGATGGCGGCGGTCGCTATCGGGATCCACAATTTCCCGGAAGGGATGGTCACCTTCGTTGCCGTCCTGGGCGATCCGGGTCTCGGAATATCGATCGCCGTGGCCATAGCCATACACAACATACCCGAAGGCATAGCTGTCTCCGTCCCGATCTACCATGCCACGGGAAGCAGAAAAAAAGCCTTCGTGTATTCGTTTCTCTCCGGCCTGGCCGAACCGGCGGGCGCGTTGCTCGGATATATTTTTCTGATTCGCTGGATGGGGCCGGAAGTGTTCGGCATACTCTTCGCGGCAGTTGCCGGGGTTATGGTGTATATATCGTTCGACGAACTGCTTCCCGCGGCCGAGGAATATGGTGAACACCATTTCACTATAGCCGGGCTTCTGGCCGGAATGGCGGTAATGGCGCTGAGTCTGCTGCTCTTCATGTAAGGCAAACGGTAATGAATGAATCGCGGGTGCATAATATGAAACCGGTGAACATAGTTCTTTTCATAAATGAGCCCTTGCCGGAACGGCGTGGCATGTTATATTATCTGGAGTCTGCTCAAAAAGCCTATTTTCGGCTTGGCGGTCGGCCGTTGTAACAAGCATCGGCGTGCTATGGAGATGAAAGATGTACTTGAAAAGCATTTCCGATGTCCGGGCGTTTTACGCGGCCCACTCGCGCGGGGCAGCCTGCAGAAAACTTTTCCAATGCGCCTTTTCCGGGATTCTGGTCTTCTGTCTCTCCGCAGTGAATACCCCCGCGACCGCTGCTGAAGTCGACAGTGCGGCAAAAACCATGGGTACTGTTTCCGAACTGGCCGACGAGTTTCCTCTTTCCGCGCTTTCCCGTGAAGAGCTTGTCTCGGAACTCGCATGGTTCCGCGGAAAAGCTAGACCTCTAGCCGGGAGAATAGGCGGACGCCCAATCAGGTGCTGTTCAGAGATACTTCCCGTTCACGAATTCGAACGGGATGTTCTCGCGCCCTTTTTTGAAAAGTTGACCGGAATTAAAATACAGCACGACGTGATACACGAGGGGGAAGTCGTAAACGCCTTTTCCGAACAGATCAGCACGGGGCGCAAACTCTATCACGATTTTATTCTCGACGTCGACAATATCGGACTGATAACAAGATCTGAAAAGGTTCTGAATCTTACACGCTTCATGAAAGAAGAAGCGCGGGAATTTACCTCGAGCAGGCTTGATCTTCAGGATTTTTTCAATCTCAAAGCCGCCCAGGACTACAGCGGCGACCTGTACCAACTGCCCGACCAGTCCTTTCCCATACTGTACTGGTACCGGCACGACTGGTTCAGCGATACGGAAACAAGAAGCGATTTCAAAAAGGCGTTCGGGCGCGAACTGGAAGTCCCGGAAACCTGGCGCGAGTACGAAGAGGTGGCGGAATTTTTTACAGGAAGAAAGATGATAAACCCCGACGGCAGCGAGGTGAAAGCCTACGGGCACCTGGACTACTATAAGGTAGGAGACGTGAGCCTCGGCTGGCGTATCGCGGACGTGCAGCTCGTAAACGCGGGAGTAGGAGATCCCGGGCTGCCAAACGGGATCCCCGTGGACGAATACGGCATACGCGTGGAAAAAGGCATCCCGGTGGGCGCTTCAGTCCGGCGCGGGGGAGCCCTTGACGGGCCCGCGGCGATATATGCCGTCGAGAAATACCTTGAATGGTCGCGATACGCGCCCCCGGAAGCAAAGGAACTGGACTGGTTGGGAATGGGTAAAGCCCTTGCCGAGGGAAATATCGCCCAGACGATATATTTCTGCAGCGTATTCACAAATTTCGACAGGCGCTATACTGAGCCTGGACCTCTTTGCGACGGGAAGGGGCAACCGGTATGGAGGGCAACCGTGCAGCCCCGCGGCAAATACTGGAGCGAGGGTATGAAGATAGGATACAAGGATATTGCCGGACACACCATATGCCGTAACGTCAGAAACGACTACCGTCTCGCCGCCTGGCTCTGGGCCCAGTTCTGCACGTCAAAGATCGTTTCCGTGGCGAAGTTCAAGGCCGGGGTTACACCGGTCCGCTCTTCGACTCTTGAACACGAGTGGATCCGCAGAAACTCTTTCCGCTGGGGCGGGATTGTGGAGTTTTATCTGAGCGACACCCAGAGGTTCTTTACGGGGACCGGAATGAATGTTCCTCACTATCCCGCGATCGCCGCGCTATGGTACAAATATATTTCAGAGGCCGTTCAGGGCAGGCCCGTTGCGGAAGTGATGACCAGCCTTGCGGAGGCGGTCGAGGATGTTCTCATGGCAATAAAACTGCCGCGAAACTCGCCGAGGCTGAATATCCCGATGCCCCAAAAATACTGGCTGGACAGGCCCGGTGCGCCTAAGGCATCGATAGATGCGCGCACCCGCGGGGAGAAAGGCGCCCGGATATCGTTGCCGGCGGAAACAACCGGAAAAAGCCGGCCCCGCCAACCTGTCCCGGTGGTTTGTTTTGAAAGGTTCCCCGATGTCTACCGCATTGACGGTGAAGTTCAAGGGTTACAGGTGGAA
This sequence comes from uncultured Victivallales bacterium, assembly GCA_964530455.1. Classification (GTDB taxonomy): domain Bacteria; phylum Verrucomicrobiota; class Lentisphaeria; order Victivallales; family CAZGYO01; genus CAZGYO01. Next base: position 2,792 of record CAZGYO010000165.1, on the reverse strand, counting down.
TTCGTACGCAAGGCCTTCCGCAATGCCGGTTATGAACCAGAATTCACAATGATGCCCAGAAAAAGATGCGAACTTATGATCGCGGAAGGCATAGCCTGCGCGATGTTTCCGGTTGCCTACGAGAAGAGAATGACGGAGATAAGTGTACTTTTCCCGGAAAACGACTCCGTCGGGGAGGACGAGAAATGGCGAGGTAGATGGAGGATAATGCAGACGGACTACCTTGTCGTCACGCATTCGGACTACGGCGGTCCGGAAAAAGAATACGATGGCGACATCAAAAACCTGCCGCCGCCGGTTAGAATAATTCATGGCGAACCATTCTCGCAGAAACTTGTTTCCGCTGGAAAATATATTCAGGAAGTGAGGCTGGACCGGCAGAATTTCGCCAAGCTTCTGAGGGAGAAGACCGGATGTATCATAACCCCATCGTTCATCGCCGAGGAGATTGCCGCCTCCCCCCGGTTTGCGGATAAACTCTATATTCATGACAGGCCGTTTACAACACGTTCGAGCTATCTGGCTTTTTCCGCAAAATGTTCTCATTTGAGCGCCGGGGAAAGGCTTGAGGTCTGGAAGAGTCTCCGGGAAATATCCGGTGACCATGTTGCCCTGAACATAGCGTGGGCAAAGGCGTCGAAAGCGGCGGCGAGATTCAAATGAAACCCCGGTGATGCACCATGGTTGAAAACAAAAAAATACGCAAGCCGGGAACTTATTCCAGCATTCCCGCCAGGCTTCTGCGTTACTTCATCATCTATGGAGTAAGCTTCGCGCTCCTGGCCGTCGGGATAGAGCTTTATATCGGCTATTTCCGGGAAATGGACTCCCTGAACGATACAAGCAACTATATCCAGCAGAGCTATCTTGCCCCGCTTTCCGCAAGCGCATACCATCTGGACTATGAACAGCTTCAACGCGAACTTAACGGGGTGGTGAAACTCCGCTATGTGGAATACGCGGAGGTGTATGAAACGCGCCGTGAACAAAAGATTCTTCTTGCATCGGTCGGCAGGGCAGGAGACGACGGAACTGATTTCATTGAAGCTTTCAGGCTGCCGTATCTCGCCGCGCCGGAGGGAGCGCCGCCTGCCGCGACGCTCGAGGTTCACTTTTCAAAGACGGCCATGTACTCCAGGCTCCGGCACTTCGCCCTGAGATCCGTCCTGGTTGTCGGGGGCCAGGCCATCCTGGGCGCCGTTCTGCTTTATACCATTATCTACTTCATGATAACCCGTCACCTTAAAAGCATGGCGAACTACGCTAAAAATCTGGACTTCAGTAAACTGGGGAAACCGCTGATTCTGAAAAGGAAGAGTTTTCGCGGGTTCCGTGACGAACTCGATGTCGTGCGCGAAGCTTTCAATACGATGCGTCTCAGAATGCTTGAGGATATTGAGCAGCTGATGAGATCGGAGGAAGAACTCAGAAGAAGCCAGGAAAACCTGGCAATCACCCTGAATTCCATCGCCGACGGAGTTATCGCCACCGACACTGAAGGCAGGATAAACAGAATGAATCCCGTGGCCGAAAAACTTACCGGGTGGTCGATGGTAGCGGCGGTCGGCGCTCCGGTATCCGAGGTTTTCAAACTCCTGGGCCCGGATACCGGGGATCCCCTTGAAAATCCTGTTATGAGGGTGCTTAAGGAAGGTGAAGCGCTGGAAACCGTTGAGAACGCTGTCCTCGTTTCAAAAAACGGCACGGAAATTTACGTCGACGAAAGCAGCGCGCCAATACTCGACAGAAGCGGCAATGTTGTCGGGGCGGTTCTCGTGTTCAGAGACGTAACGCGGGAACATATGCTTCAGCAGCAGTTGCGCCAGACTGAAAAGATGAAGGTCGTGGGCCAGCTGGCCGGTGGGGTTGCGCACGATTTCAACAATCTTCTTATGGCGATAGGCGGGAACGCGGAATTTCTTATGAATGAACTTAAGGATGGTTCAGAAGAGCAGAACAGCGCCCGCGACATACTTGATGCATCGGCACGCGGGACCCAGCTTACGCAGCAGCTTTTGAGTTTTTCGAGGAAAGGGACGCTGTCCTCGGAGAAGCTGGACATGCACGAGATAATCAGGGAATCAGCCAGGCTACTTGAAAAGGGCATCGACAAGCGGATCAGCCTGGAACTTAAACTGGAAGCAGCAAACTGTTCCGTGACGGGAGACCATTCGCGGCTGGTCAACGCGATCCTGAACATCGGAATAAACGCAAGGGATGCCATGCCCGACGGCGGGCATATAACGATATCAACGCGCGATGTCGAGCTTGAAACGGAGGCCGTGGATCATGTTTTCGGAGAAACACTGCCGACGGGGAAATATATAGAGATAGACGTAAACGACACGGGCGCCGGAATGTCCCCGGAACTGCAGGAACATATTTTCGAGCCGTTTTTCACCACGAAGACGACAGGAAAAGGCACGGGGCTGGGATTGTCGGGCGTTTTGGCGACGATATCGGATCACAAAGGGTCGATAAAGGTATACAGCCGACCGGGTTTCGGAAGCACTTTCAAGATACTTCTGCCTCTCGACAAGGGGGACAAAAGAAAGACTTCAAAGTCGAAAAGCAGGAAAATGCCGCGCGGGACTGGAAATATTCTCGTGGTCGACGACGAGATGTCGATACGCAATTACATCAGACGCGCGCTCGAAAAGCTGGGATACCAAACAAGGCTGGCTGAGAACGGACGCAGGGCCATAGATATATTTCTCGCTGAAAAGGACAGGATAGACCTTGTTCTGCTGGATCTGATACTGACGGAACTGGGCGGAGAGCAAGTCATGTCC
>CAZGYO010000164.1:0-6397 GCA_964530455.1 uncultured Victivallales bacterium | reverse complement strand
AGCTGTGTACATGCACCGAGTTAAAGAGGACCGAGTCTGTAACAGTGCTTCCGGAGACTATGCAGCCGTCGGAAACTAGAGAGTTGATGGCTTTTCCTATTCTCGGAAAACCGATGGGGCTGACCTCCTCGTTGTGCACGAACTTAGCTGGAGGCAGGCAGAAATGGTAGTTGTATATGGGCCACTTTTCGTTATACAGGTCAAGCTTGGGGTAGATCGTTCTGAGATCCATGTTTGCTTCGAAATATGCTTTGAGGGTTCCCACATCCCGCCAGTATGCCCCATTACTCTCCTGGCGTCCCGGGATTATGTTCATGCCGAAATTATATGCGAAGAGTTTTCCGCTGTTTGCGAGTGGGGGCAGGATGTCTTTTCCGAAATCGTGCGAGCTGGAATCCATGGAATTGTCATTTTTCAGCAGTTTAACAAGATCTTTGCTGTTGAAGATATAGTTGCCCATGGAAATCAGGGCTTTTGTCTTATCTGTCGGCATAGGTTCCGGATTCTCGGGTTTTTCCTGGAATCCGACAATCCGCCAGTCTTCGTCGACCTGGATGACCCCGAACTCGCGTGCTTCCTCCAGCGGAACAGGAATAGCCGCCACGGAAACCACAGCCTCTTTTTTTACATGCAGGTCCACCATCTGGCTTATATCCATGCGGTATATATGGTCGCCTCCGAAAACGGCGACCAGGTCGGGTTCAAAGTCCTCTACGAGGTGGATGTTCTGGTATATCGCGTCGGCCGTGCCGGAGTACCAGCGCCTGTCTCTTGTCCGCATCTGCGCGGGGACGGGCACGGCGAAGCGCCCTCTCCCATGCGTACTGGAGATATTCCAGCCATTGATGATGTGTTCGGTAAGGCTTTGCGAACGGAACTGCGTGAGAACAAAGATGCTGTGAATTCCGCTGTTGACAAAATTGCTGAGCACAAAATCCACGATTCTGTATTTGCCTCCAAATGGAACCGCGGGTTTTGCACGTTCGGCCGTGAGAGGATGAAGCCTGGATCCTTCCCCGCCAGCAAGTATCATGCCTAGAACTGACTTTCGCATTTTCCCTCTTTATATTTCCGCCTGATTGATTCTGATTTTACGACGGACAGTATATTCCCCTATGGAAACCCTGTCAAAAGATCCAACGTCAATCTAATATATTACTAATTGGATTGCAAGATGTGAATGTGAAAAAATAATCAGACTTCGTACCTGTATTTTTCCGGATCCAGGACATCGACGCATTTCACATGCAGTGGCTTGATGTGCCAGACCTTTTCGCAGTAGTCCCTGATACTTCTGTCGCTTGAGAACCCGCCCATATTCGCGACGTTTGTAATTGCTTTTTTCGTCCAGTTATCACAATCCGGATAGATGCCGGAGATTTCCCGTTGTTTCCGGCGGTATGAATCGAAATCCGCGGCGACCATATATCTATCATAGATAAAGCTTTCCAGTATGGGTTTGAATACTTCTTTCGAAGAGGGGCTTAAACTGCCCCCGCGGATGAACTCCAGAGCCCTTTTCAGAGGCGGATTTTTATCGATAAAGGACTGGGGTTGATATCCTTTTTCCAGCAGCGACCTGGCCTCTTCGATGTTCATGCCGAAAATAAAAATATTCTCAGGGCCGACCGCATCGTGTATTTCTATATTGGCTCCATCCATGGTCCCTATGGTGAGAGCTCCATTCAGGGCGAATTTCATATTCCCCGTTCCGGAAGCTTCCGTCCCCGCCGTGGATATCTGTTCCGAAACATCCGCCGCGGGTATAATTTTCTCGGCAAGGGATACCCGGTAGTTTGAGAGAAACAGCACCTTGATTTTATCCTTCAACCTTTTGTCAGTGTTTATCACGTCGGCAACATTGTTTATGAGCCGGATAATGAGCTTGGCAATGAAATATCCCGGAGCCGCCTTTGCGGCAAAGATGAATGTCCGCGGGACAAAATCCTGTCCGGGATTCTCTTTAAGGTCGATATAAAGCGATATTATGTGAAGGATGTTCAGGAGCTGGCGTTTGTATTCATGGAGCCTTTTCACCTGCACATCGAAGATCGATTCGGGATTGACCAGCACTGAATGCTTCTGCTGGATGTACTCGGCGAGGCGCTGCTTGTTGTGCAGTTTTATCTTTCTGAATTCAGCGCGGAATCCGGCATCCTCTCTGAAGCCTTCGAGATCCTTTAACTGGCCCAGGTCTTTAACCCAGTTATCGCCGATGCTCGCGGTGATAAGTTCGGCCAGTTCGGGATTTGCCTTTTTGAGCCAGCGCCGCGGCGTGATGCCGTTGGTCACGTTTATGATTTTTTCCGGATCCCACTCATTGAAATCCCTGAAAAGCCCGTTCTTCAGAAGTTCAGTGTGGAGCTTGGCCACCCCGTTGACGTGGGTACTGCCGAGAATGGCGATATGTGCCATACGCACATTTTTGTCTGGCCCCTCCTCTATGAGAGACATACGGCGCATGCGCTTAGTGTCGTCGGGATATCTTTCGAGAACATTTTTCAGAAATCTTGAGTTCAGCTCGTAGATGATCTCAAGGATTCGAGGTATAAGTTTCTCCATCATGTTCACGGGCCATCTTTCGAGAGCTTCACTCATGAGGGTATGGTTTGTATAGTTGAAAGTCTTCGTGCATATCCCCCAGGCTGCTTCCCAGTCAAATCCTTCCTCATCCACAAGAAGCCTCATCAGTTCCGGCACGGCCAGAGCGGGATGCGTGTCGTTGAGCTGAATTGCGGATTTTTCGTGGAGCTCGGATATCTCGCAGTGGTTTCTCTTCATGCGGTCTATGATGTCCTGAAGAGTTGCAGAGACCAGAAAATACTGCTGTTTTAAACGCAGTTCCTTGCCTTCGTAGTTGTTGTCATTCGGGTACAGGACTTTGGTGATGTTTTCAGTGACGAGGGCCTCGAGGTTTGCTTTAAGATAGTCGCCCCTGTTGAAATGGCTGAGGTTGAAGCCGTATTGAGACTGGGCAGACCATAGTCTGAGTGTATTGACGTTGTTGGTCTGGTATCCGGGAATCGGTGTATCGTAGGGAACGGCGGTCACATTCTGTGTCTCAACCCATTCCTTTCTGTATTTTTTGTTTTTATCGGGCCCCGGGAGTGTTTTACCGTAAAATTTTATTGTTTTCGCGCGTTCAGGTCTCTGCACTTCCCATACATTTCCCTTGCTCAACCAATTATCCGGATTTTCGACCTGATTCCCGTTTTCATCGATCAACTGTTCAAATATTCCATACTCGTAGCGTATTCCGTAGCCGAGGCCCGGGAGGTTCATTGTTGCCATGGAGTCGAGAAAACATGCCGCAAGCCTGCCAAGACCGCCATTGCCCAGCCCGGCATCGGATTCCTCTTCGCGGATTTCTTCAAGGTCGAAGCCGAGTTCTGCGGCGGCTTCTCTGGCGTCATCGAATATCCCCAGGTTCATTATCGCGTTCCCCATTGCCCGCCCCATAAGATATTCAAGGGATAGGTAGTATACGGCCCGGGGATTCTCCTCCTCATATGCTTCCTGGGTGGATATCCACCTTTCCACCATGACATCGCGGATACTCATGGCCATCGCCTGGTAGCGGTCGAACATGTCCGCTTTTTCAGGGCTTTTCGCGATGGTGCGTGTCAGATGCCGCATAAAGGCTTTTTTGAGCTTGTCTTTCATAAATCGCTTCCCGTTGTGGTAAAAAAGGCGGTTTGCCGTGTCATTTAACCCGTTAACCTGTTAATAAACAGACCATTAACCCTAAAATATCAATTTTTCATGAAATAACGGGGTCGGGGCTGAGACACTCGAAGACTGTCCAGTACTGACCCCGAGCAAATATGTACAAAGAACTCAGTGTAATAGATACCTGCCGCAGGCACAATGAAAGCCTTTAACCAGATCTTAACCCCTTTTTTGCAGAAAACCGGCCTTGCTACTCAAAATTGCCAGAATATAAACTATAAACCAATACGTGGATCCGTGAGATTTCCCAAACGGAGGGTGAATGATTGCAAGCTCTGTCAACACCACTGCCAATTTGAATTTCTTCCGCCGTAGCGCTACCTTAGTTGGATTTTTAAAATCAAAGGAGGCCGGAATGTTAGACGGAAAACTTTTGTGTGTGTTTTTCTTCGGGGTTCTGATTTCTGGTTATATGGCAGTTGGAGAAGATTTATGGGCGTTTGATCCCGGCCCCGACAACTTCGAAGACAGCGCACTGCTGGATCTGCGGCATCTGAACGAGAAAGAAGCGGGAGAAAACGGTTTTATCAGGGTGAGCGACGACGGGAACGGCTTTGTCCGCGGCGACGGCGCCCCCATACGGTTCTGGGCCGCGGCATCTTTTTACGGAAGAAAAAAGACAAGCGACGAAGAGCTGGCACGGCACGCGCGGTTTCTCGCCAAGCTCGGCGTGAACTGTGTGCGCGTAGGCGGCGCGAATTCAGGCCTTATCCCCCAGAAAAAAGGCTGTGGGATTACCGATATCAACGAGTTCGAGCTCGAAAAGATATGGCGCATCGTCGCCGCGATGAAGAAGGAAGGAATATACACGCGCTTCTCCCCGTTCTGGGACCACGGTTCGGTAAAATACATTGGGGAAGACTGGGGGCTGGATGGCTATGAGAGCGGAGACACGCTCAACGCCCTGTTATTTTTCGAACCGAATCTCCAGACGGCCTGGAAAGCCTGGATGAAAAAACTGCTCACAGAGAAAAACCCTTATACAGGCATTCCGCTCAAGGACGACCCCGGACTCGCTATAATCCAGATAGTCTCTGAGGATACGCTCTTCTTTTACTGGACCGACAGGATAAAAGGCGGCCCGAAACGAATTCTGGAAACCATGTTTGCGAATTTCGCGAAGGGAAAATACGGAAGTATCGAGAAAGCGTTTGCCGCTTGGAAACAGACGAAGATAAGCGGCGACGCAGCCGCTGAAGGGCGTCTCGGGCTTTACAGGCACTGGGTTCTGGAACAGTGGCCGGCGGAAGGTGAGCCCCGGCGTGTTCGCGACCAGCTCGAATTTATGTCGCAGCTTGAACGCGGTTTTTTCGAGGACATGAAAAGATATCTCAAAGACGAACTCGGCGCTAAACAGATCATAGGCGCCAGCAATTTCGGGTCGGCCGGCGAAAGGAGACTGGGAGACCTGCAGCGCTGGTGCTGGACCGCCGGTGAGGTCATGGAACGGAACAGTTTTTTCAGTTCGAACCTTGTAGGAAAACACGCGGCGTGGCGCGTCCAGTCCGGACACAAGTACGTTCCGCGGTCAGGACTTCTGGATCCCGATCTGCCGACGAACCGCAAACAGGTCCCGGGCATTCCTTTCAACATATCCTCGACCAACTGGGTTCCGCCCAACGATTACTACGCGGAAGGTCCGATACTCAACGCGGTCTACGGCGCCATGCACGGCCTGGACGGAATATACTGGCTCGGATGCACCGCGCCCGGATACGACGATCCGTACTTCCGTTTCACGGAGGTAAACGGCAGCCACCCGATGAAACGGTGGACTATATCGCATCCCGCGTTCATGTCACAGTTTCCGGCGGCCGCGCTGATATTCCGAAAACGGCTTGTATCTGAGGCGGAGGTCGTTGTCCACGAGGAACGTGTCCTTGAAGACATACTTCTACGCAGGGCTCCCCTCATAGCCGAAGAACCGGACTACAGCCCCACCGAACATGCCGACGAGATACCGGAAGCCCAGCTTCCGTTGATAAACCTCGTCTGTCCCGAATCATTTCTTGTCGGCCGCGTGGAAGTCAAATACGGCGATGATCCCGCCGGAACCGCAGTGAAGAATCTTGACGTATTTATCAACCAGAAGACCGGAGAGATATCTTCAGTCCATCGGCAACTGACGCTGGACCGGGCAAACGGACTCCTTAAAATCGATGCCCCGCAGGTCCAGGGCGTGCTGGGTTTTCTCTCCGACGCCGGCGGAGAATTTCAGCTTTCGGCGCTCTCGGTAGAGTCCAATGAGCACTATGCATCCGTGCTTGCAGTCTCGCTCGATGATAGACCGCTAAAAGAATCAGGAAAGATTCTCTTGCAGATCGGAACACAGGCCTTTCCCAGAGGCTGGGAGACAAAGGCGGCAAGCTTTCAGAAAAAAGACAGGAAGTACGAAGGACTCGAAATCGTATCGACCGGCGACCTGCCGTGGATGATGCGAAATGTAGATGCAAAAATAAGAATAACCAACAAAGGACTTTCCGAGGCGGTACTCCTCGATGTCAACGGGTATCCAGCCGGAACGGTTCCCCTGAAAAAACTCGAAAATAACACCGCCGAAATTGTGCTGCCTGAAAAGGCAGTATACCTTATCTTGAGGTGAAAAGGACAGGACATGAGTGCGCCAAGCAAAGCTGGCACACATAAGCCGGACAATCCGGCCTGCGCA
>CAZGYO010000163.1:0-6417 GCA_964530455.1 uncultured Victivallales bacterium | reverse complement strand
TCATATCCACCAGGAATGAAACTTGCTTTATAAATTTTTTCAGTCCCACGACGTCCTGAAACCTGTGCGAGGGCCAATCTCTGCGTATCCCGGCATCGACATTTGCGGCTTTGTCGTCCACGTATAACGCAGGAACTCCGAAACGCTCCTCAAAGAATTCGTATATACGCGAGTCGGGTTTACGCGCTCCCGCCTCGTAACTGTATACACCTCCGGTCACGAGAGAGCAGAAATCGTAGTTGGCCAGCACGTAGTTCAAATGGATCTCGGAAGTATCCGAGAAAAAAATCAGCCTGTACCCGGAATTGGACAATTCCTCAAGAAGTTCACTCATCCCGGGGACAGGATTTCCCAGGACTTTGAAAAAACCCTCCAGCAGAACATCATCGGAAAAAGCGAACCCTGTTTCACGCCGGAAAAGCTCCAGCCATTCTTCCGAACCTATTCTTCCGCACTCCATCCGTATAAGAGCATCATTTATAGGTGAAGGGATATGCGTGTCAACCGGCAGTCCGAGAAATTCCGCGCAGGCCCCGGGAACTATCTCGATACAGACGTTCCCTATATCAAGGGCTATGCAGTCGGCGTCCATTCAACTGTTTCTCGGTTTCAGCTGGGGAAAAAGTATCACGTCCCTGATCGAAGACGCCCCGGACAGAAGCATCACAAGACGGTCGATTCCTATTCCCATGCCGCCGGCAGGAGGCATGCCGTGCTCAAGCGCCGTCAGGAAATCTTCGTCTATTACCCCTTCGGCTCCCCCTTCATTGCCCGGACGCGAAAGCTGCTGTTCGAACCTTGCACGCTGTTCCAGAGGATCGTTGAGTTCAGAGTAGCCTGGAGCTATTTCCTGGCCGTTGATCTCAAGCTCAAACACATCGACATAGCGGGGGTTGTCACTGCATTTTTTCGCCAGCGGAACGAGTTCCGCGGGAAAACGCGTCACAAATGTCGGCTGAACGAGTTCGGCCTCTATCCTCTTCTCATATATCTCGTGGGCTATTTCAACCTCGTTCATGCTGTCGTCCACATCCAACCGCATGCTGACAGCGCGTTCAAGCTTCTCCGATTTCGGCACATCGTACCAGTCGTCGCCGGCATTCTCCCGAATAAGCGTTTCGTAAGCAACACGCCTCCAGGGAGGGCTCAGATCTATCGTCTCTTCTCCGCACTCAAGGACCGTGCCGCCGGAGACCTTGACCGCCAGCGTGGAAAGAAGTCCCTCAACAAGGGTCATCATCGTTGACGCGTCCCCGAACGCCTCGTATATCTCCATCATCGTGAATTCCGGGTTATGCCTGCGGGACATACCTTCGTTCCTGAAGTTTCTGTTAAGCTCGAAAACCCTGCTGTACCCGCCTACAAGAAGACGTTTCAGATAAAGTTCCGGAGCAATGCGCAGGAACATCTCCGAATGCAGAACATCGTAGTGCGTCCTGAAAGGTTTCGCCGCCGCGCCACCCGCAATCGGCTGCAGCATGGGAGTCTCAACCTCCATAAATCCCTTCCCCTCCAGATATCTGCGAATCTCGCGCAAGACCAGGGATCGCATCGCGAAGATCCTTCTGGAATCATCGTTGACAACCAGATCCAGATAACGCTGCCGGTAACGCAGTTCGAGATCGGTCAAGCCATGCCACTTTTCGGGCAACGGGCGTAGAGCCTTTCCGAGAAGTTCATAAGAGCAGACCCTTATGGTGAGTTCCTCCGTACGCGTAACGAACAGCGGTCCTTCGACACCTATGAAATCGCCGAGGTCAAGCTTCTTGAATAAATCGAACCTTTCCACCTCGTCCTTCTTGGCGTATACCTGTATGCGCCCGCTGCTGTCACGAATATCCGCAAAAACGGATTTCCCCATTATCCTGAAAGCGGTTATTCTTCCCGCGGCCTTTACGTGAACTTTATTTTCGCTTTTCTCGTCGTGAAGTTCCCTTACATCAGCAATACAGCCGCTAGTCTCAAAACGCCCGCCGAACGGGTCGATTCCAGCTTCGCGGAAAAGCTCCATGTTCTTTAAACGCTGTTCGAACTGATCCTCGGGATGAGTTTCCTGTGTTTCATCCATTTTTACCTGTAATCCTTTTATTTGCTCGTGGTCAGTACTGGACAGTCTTCGAGTGTCTCAGCCCCGACCCCGACGTGGTTCACTGAATATGTACCAGACGGCAATGCCATCCTCGTTGAATAATCGGACCGGAAGCTCCGGCTCAATATTCCTACTTTTCTATGAACTTGATATATTCATCCTCGACGTAGTCGATATTCTCCACGCCCTTTTTACCGCCGACTATCATCACCCTGCCCGTGTCCTCGTCAAAAACAAGCATCGGCGAAACATCAGTCTTCACATATACATCTTTCTGGTCGAGGATACCGTTGATGTCGAATATGTGGTATGTGAAAACCTTCGGGCTTATCTGAAGAAGTATATGTATTCTGCTGAGATGGTCTATCCGGCATTCGGGGCGCTGTATGCCCACCTCTAATCCCAGCCTGACAACGCGATATACAAACTTCTTGTCCTCTATTACAAGGGAGTATATCCTGTCTTTTGCGTTGTTGTAGTATTTTATCGAGACATCGCGCGGCAACTGCTTTTCCCCGGAATCACTTGAGAACATATCCGGAACCCCGACCGTCTTTTTCCATACGCTAGTTCCGTTGACAACGCTAAAACCGGACTCTCTTGACTGGTAGTCGGAGGCCAGGCTTTTATGTGAAAGCACCGCTTTTACAGTATACGAACCGGGTTTTCTTATGGGGTACATCCTGGACAGCGGGAGAAGAACCTCCTTGGTCGATCCCGAAGACAGAACCGTTCCCACCAGCGGATCGTAGTCCTCGCTTTTGGGGATCATTTCGCCGCTGTTGTCCAGTATCTCGAATTCCAACTTGCCCTTCAGCAAATCCTCCTCGCCGAAAATCAGCGCCCTTCCGCTGTAGTTGCGTATCCGCACCTTTGCGTAGATACCCTCGTAAAGCAGGAAGTCTCTCTGGTTCAACGCGAGTTGCAAACCTACCTGCGCCGCCGCTTCAAAGCACAGGGCCAGCATCAGGATAGCCGTGAAAGAAAGATATTTGAAGCTCTTCATCTCACATCTCCTTCTTCTAAATAATTAACGATTTCGGAAACTACCTTTTCACCATCAACACTATCGTGGCACATATAATTTTTGTTAGCGCAGTTTCTTTTAAAACAAGGCGAACAGTCCACCCCGGAAACATATATCCCGTGCCCGTCGCCGTAAGGACCGGTCCTCCCCGGGTCAGTCGGGCCGAAAAATGCGAAAACCGGCTTGCCGAGAGCTGCGGCAATATGCATCGGGCCGCTGTCGTTGCAAATCATCAGCTCGCACGACCTGATCAATTCCACAAGCGGCCCGAGCTCCGTCCGCCCGGCAAGTTCAACAATATTCTCTATTGCCGCAATTTCAACCACACGGCGGGACTGTTCGGCATCGGACTCAGTGCCCAGCATAAGAAAACGGGCCTCTGGAAAGCGCCGGGAAACACCCTTGAGCACGCCCGCAAAAAATTCCGGCGGCCATGTCTTCGACTTCCATCTGGATCCCGCGCAGACTGCTATCCTTGGAACCGCCCCGTCTATTCCGCTCTCCGCGAGTACCAGGTCGGCCTTTTCCGAATGTCTTTCGATTACCGGAATGCGGGAAGGAACGAAGTCCTCCCCCCCACCGAAAAGCCTGGAGACCAGCTCCAGGTTCCTGCAGACCGCGTGCGTCGAGTCCACATCAATCTTTTTTGTATAAAAACACCCCGCCCCCCTCTCCTTCGGATTCGCAAAACCGGCAATCTCGCGGACACCCGACAGACGGGTAAAAAAAGAACTCTTAAGCAGACCCTGAAAATCCACGGCCAAATCGTATTTCTTTTGCCTCAAACTTTTCCTCAGCCTTATAACAGCCCCTGGAAAAGTGAGAAAGGAACCCAGCTCTTCGCGCGGAAACGCTATCACACCGTCTATCCACGGACAGAAATCCAGAACCGGAACGAATCTTGATCCCGCCATCCAGTCAATTTCGACTTCCGGTCCGACAGCGCTACGCAGAAGTTCCGCCGCGGGAAAGGTATGGATGATGTCCCCCAGACTGCTCAGTTTTGTGATAAGTATGCTGCGCAATTCCATGTTATGCCCCGCCGGGCCCTCGTCAGCTTCCGCGTTCGAGACGCAGAGCAAGCCTTTCGGGAAGCCCGGCCGCCCTTATGCTTTTCTGCGCGGAAGCGAAATCATATTCGAGCCGATAACGGGTCACTGTCTTCTCATCCGAATCATATATCGCGAAAGAAGCCCTCGGATCTCTGTTGCGTGGCTGACCCACACTCCCCACATTCACCAGATACTTCCAGCCCTTCTCTATCTGTATGACCGGATCAATGTCCGGCTTCTCCTCCCCCTTCCATTCGACGATCTCGCTTACAGGATCCCCCGTGCTGCTTATCGGCCGCTTGCAGAACGCTATCGGAACATGGGAATGTCCGCAGAAACAGAGCTGTGTGAACTGGTAGGAAAAGTTGTCAGTGGCGTGGTGAACGTCGAATATATAACCCCAGGCCTCCGGCGAATCGAGTGTCGCATGCACTATCGTGATGTTGGTGCCGCGAATCGTCTGTTTCAAGGGAAGTTCTGCAAGCTTGTTCCTCTGAGGCTCCGAAAGCTGGGCCTTCGTCCAGAGCACAGCCGCCCTGGCGTGCGGGTTGAACCCAAGCATCTCCTCGTCGTTGTTCGACACATACTCGTCGTGGTTCCCCTTGACTATCCCCACAAGCTCAAGCGATCCCACCTTTTCGAAACACTCACTGGGATTCGCATTGTAGCCCACAAGATCTCCAAGACAAATGTATTTCTCCACGCCTGCTTCTTCGCACTTCGCCAACACTACATCCAGCGCTTCTATATTCGCGTGTATATCACTTATTATCGCGTATTTCATATATCAGTTATAACTCGCTATGACTATTTTTCAAATTCCAGAGCGCATAATCTAGCACAACAAAAAGGATATGCCACAAGGCGGCAAAATTAATTTACAAGCAGCAAAGAATTAACGGGATATGAACCGAGATTTTTCCTGCCGGCCAGGAAACAGAGCTCTATGAGAAACTCAATCCCGACAATTTTCGCTCCGAGTTTCTCGACAAGCTCGACCGCCGCGGCAGCCGTCCCGCCGGTGGCGAGCAGGTCGTCGACTATGACAACTTTGTCGCCCTTCTTTAAAGCGTCCTCGTGAACCTCCACGGCAGCTGTTCCGTATTCCAAATCGTAGGATATATCTATCGTCCTGTACGGAAGCTTTCCTTTTTTGCGGACAGGCACAATCCCGCAACCGAGTTTATACGCCATGGCCGAACCGAAAATAAAACCCCGAGACTCAATCGCAACGATATAGTCGGGAACATGTTCAATGTACCTCCCGCTTATCCTGTCAACCACCTCAGTAAATATCTCAGATTCACTCAGCAGCGGTGTTATGTCCTTGAATATTATACCCGGCTTGGGAAAATCAGGAACGTCCCTTATCGCCGACTCAATCCTCTGAATATCCATGAATTCATCTCTCCTCTCTTATTGCTCTGTTGAGCCAGTTTCAAAACTCCGCGGGGATCCACGTATAAGGCAGCGGAAGCATAAGCCGGATTCTGTAACCCTTTAAAAGGGCGGCAACCATCTATCTTTGCGACCAGAACCCGGGATTCAAACGCCGCGGGCCGCGACATCATCCCCTATTTGGTCTTGCTCCGGGAGGGGTTTGCCATGCCCCTTTGATCTCTCTCGGGGCGGTGAGCTCTTACCTCACCTTTTCACCCTTACCACGGCATAGCCCTCAGGCAAAGCCGGGCGGTATATTTTCTGTGGCACTTTCCTTCCCCCGGAATATCGTCCGGGGTATCCCGCACCTGAATGGGTCGAGCTATATACGCTCATGTCCGTCAACCGCGCAATTTGAATACCCGGCACATTCAGGTGCGGGACTCCCTGCCCTGTGGAGTCCGGACTTTCCTCTCCGGATAAAATCCGGAGCGGCCGCCTGCAACCACTGCACAAAACAATATATTCCATGTTTGCGGATTTCGCAATCCCGAATGCTGACGCACAGCGAATATTAAAAAACCAAACAGAGATCTCGCTTATCAGGTCCAAGTGAATTGCCGTATCAATAAAAAGGTCTATATTAATCGGCGAGATTCATTCCGTTGACGTACATATTCAGTGAACCACGTCGGGGTCGGGGCTGAGACACTCGAAGACTGTCCAGTACTGACCCCGAGCAAACGGGGTTTGCTGAATATGTGCCCGTTGACAAAAACCGCTTTTAATCTAAAATGGGAATTGCGAAATGCGCAAAATTTGCTGTTCTCTCGTAGCTCGAGCGTCTCGCTTGAGTATAAATCATTGTC
>CAZGYO010000162.1:0-6418 GCA_964530455.1 uncultured Victivallales bacterium | reverse complement strand
CATGCTGGCTCGGCGCTTTCGACAGGAAGAACTGTGCGCGGATTTTAGGAATAGACAGCGACCGGGAAATACTCTATCTGGTGGCGTTGGGGTACCCTGACGAGGATCCGGCAACGGAAGATACCGGGAACCCGGACGACTGCAGCTACTACCTCGACGACTCCGACAGGATACACGTTCCCAAACTCAAGGTGGACGTTTTAAGCGCTTTTTATTGATCCGTACACGCAGGGAGCTGAGAATGAAGCTGAAGCGATTTCCGCCGAACAGTTCCAGATAATCAAATGGTTGCATACAGTCTCTGCTGGCGCAGTATCAATAGGCCTTTTCCTTGTAGTAGTAGTATTCGTATATCCGTTTGTCGGCCCGGCTGTTCTCAATCAGTTCCCGATATTTCCCGGATTTGACGAACGGGTCGACTTTATCGACATCGAAGGGTTCGCTGAACTCTTCAGTATATCCTTGAAGTCTGCTTTTCATGTCTTTGAGGACATCGGCGTATTTCGGGTCGTCCGCCAGGTTCTTCTTTTCTTCGGGATCGTTTTCCAGGTCGTATAGCTGGTCGGGCTCGAAGTAGTGCGGATGCATGTGCATTGTGAAGTTCCCGCCCGCTTTCCCGCTCATCTGCAGCGCGGTGTCGACCTCCCCGTTTTTCATCGCGGCAATTTGTTCCGGAGTGTGCCTGAAGGCCAGGTACTTCCACTTCCGTGTCCGCACCGCGCGCGTGATGCCCCATTCAAAGTAGAGGTCTTCGTGGATTTCCTCTTTTCCGCCGCTGATCACCGGCCAGTAGCTCTGACCGTCGATCCGGGCTTCTTCAGGCAATTCGATTCCCGCCATCTCAAGGAGTGTCGGAGAGAAATCGATATTCTCAAGCAGCGCGTCGCATACGCTTCCGGGCGGGATGTGCCCGTCCCATTTCATGCAGTGCGGTATCCTCACCCCTCCCTGGTAGCAGGTGAACTTGGAGCTTATAGTGCCCATCCCGTGATCGGTTGACCAAATAAAAATGGTGTTGTCAGCGAGTCCCATGTCTTCGACCTTATTCATAACCGCGCCGAATGCGTCGTCCATCCAGAGCGTCCCCGCGGTATGGTGGTCGATCGGCATACCGGCCTTTTCAAGCCTGTCAAAGACGCTTTTGCGTGAGGGCTGGACATTCGGCGCTTCGTCGAGAAATCCGAACTCGGTTTCAAGCCCGGCGGTCTCGAGCGACCTGACATGGTGCGGACCATGCATTGTCGTTGTGGCCATATTCAGGAAGAACGGTTTGTCACCGCCCGCGTGTTTGTCGAGGAACCTGAGCGCCGAGTCCGTATGCCATTCGAGATTGTGGTACTGAAGTTTTCTGATCGGGCGGTTGTCGGTGTTGCCCCACGCAATGCCTTCAGCGTACTCGAAACCGGTTCCGCGCACCTGTTCTTGCATCAGTTCATAATCCTCGCGGAGTTTGCGTGCAATCTCCGGGTTCGAAGGGTCGTCTTCGCTGTTGTAACTGTGCCGGCTGAGTCGGGAGCGCGGTATTCCCACGTGCCATTTCCCCGTGAACCCGGTCGCGTACCCGTTTTGTTTCAGAAAAGCCGGCAGCCCCTGCTGGCCGGGAAGAAAGTCCGCGTTGAACCCGATGTTGTTAGGGCGGTCGGGACGCGCGTCCCCACGGAAACGGGGCGATGGACAGTGCCCGGGATAAAGGCCCGTAAGATAAGAATATCTGCTCGGCCCGCAGGCAGGAGAGGCGCAGTGGTATTGTGTGCAGTTCACCCCTTCATCAGCAATACGGTCGATATTCGGCGTCTTTACCGGTCCGCCGGCATATCCGAGCATGCGGTCGCCCGTATCGTCGGCGATAAACCATACAATATTGGGTTTTCTATTTCTGTTTTTTTGAATTATATTCATAAGTTCTTTACTCCTAATGAAACTAATTGACTTAGCATCTATGGCATGCTAGTTATATTCTTCCTTTTTTCAGATTCGCAGGTTTGAAAAATTCATATAACCTGTTAATAAACAGACCATTAACCCTAAAATATCGATTTTCATGAAATAACGGGGCTAGAAGACGATCTCATAATAAAGGGCGCTGTCTCTGCCAGTATCTATATGGAAAGATCCCTCTTTGACCTCCAGCCTCCTCTCGGTGCGCATCCCGTCGTGGTCAAGAATATATACCGTGGGGATTCCGTCTCTTTTTAGAGTTATTTCCGCGCGGACGGGTTCCATTTTTATCGGGGCGCCGCCTTTTTTAAGCATTGCCATGGAATGTGACGGAAAAAACTCTGCGTTATCGTTCAGGCTGCGCGCGACCGCGGAGAGGAGGAGGCGGTCGTCAGTCGCGATCTTCCCGTCCTCATTTATTGCCGTCAACGCAATCACAGCAAAAAGATTGTCTGGTTCAATCGTGATCTCCCCGAATTCATATTTCTGTTTCGGAGCAAATCCCACCAGTGCCTTTGTCGCGGGGGTATCCACAGAAAAATAGCCCTGCTGGTCATACCACTGCATGATCCGCTGGCCTCCCGGCATAGATTCTTTCGGGATCCATTCCAACTGTCCTGTAGCGGATTTGATTTTGCCGTTCTCCATGTATTTCCCGATATCGAAGACCTCGGTCTTCCGGAACTCGCCTGTGAAATCTACTACAGTCCTGCCGGCGGCGAGCGCGGAGAGCGGGATATCGCCCCTTATGGCATTGAAATCGGCAGTCGAAGTAGCCGCGACCTCCTCGAAGAAGCCGATCTTGCCTTCGGACCCGAGAGAATCCATATGAACGTTGCGTTTTGAGACTACCGGCGCTTCCCCGACGTCCCGACGGTAGACCATTCTCGCGAAAACCGGGTACTGCCCCAGCTGCACAGGCTGCATCACGTTCCAGCGGTTTCCCAGTTCGCTGCCGAATGCGCCCTGGCTGGAAGCGAAGTGGAAAGAGGAATCCCATCCCTGGAGACCGAGGCCGTAAACGGATATCAGCGGAACACCGTCGGCCGCCCATGGATACGGGTTGACCCCTATCCATTCGGAAAGGCCGAAAGGCCGGTCCATGACCTGGTTGAATCCCTCCTGGAGACTTCCCGTCCCGGGAGATGCAAGCGGACTGTGGTGTTCGAACCCGCCGCGACCGCCTGCCCCGCCGCCACCGTAGTATTCGTGCCGGTCGATGTAGCCCACCTGATAGTCGCTGTACAGATTGTAGAAATGCGAGACCCCCGACCCCGCCCACCAGCACGATCCCACGATCGCGCCCCTGTATCCAGTGGCCCTGATTTTCTTTACGAAACGTTTGTAGAAGTCCGTCTGCACCTCGTAGAGAAAGCGTGCGGTGTCGAGAAGCCTGCGTTTGCATCCGAACTGTTCTTCCTGGTTCTGCAGTCCTTCGGGACTGTACCACCAGGCATTGCAAATCGGAAAAATGTTCCGGTTTCCGATACTTTCGTTCGGAAAACAGAAGTCCCAGCAGTTGAATGCCTTTTTTCCCCAGGCCTTTTCAAGCGCGGCCTGCGAATCATATTTTTTCCTGAGCCAGTCGCTGAACATACCGCAAAACATCTTTTTATAGTTCGGACACCTGAGAACTATTCCCTGTGTCGCGTAGAAGAAAATACTGTCTTCATTGCGCAGTTCCACATATGCCAGCGACGGGTCGTCAGCGTAGCGAAGGCCGGTATACTTGTTTTCACGGTTGAGCAGGTCGACTACCTGCTTGATGTGGAAATCCTGCACATCCGGAGCAAAACTGCTCAGGCAGTACGTGTCGGACTTGACCCGCGTGCTCCCGCCGCGCCCCCTTGTCTCCACATAGATGTCTTCAGGATACCTGAAATGTTTTTTGTCGTCCGGGCCCGGCCTCAGATGAAAAACTCCCGAAAGTCCGTGATATATACCGTTTTTCCTGAGTTCAGCCGTGAAATATTCGTAGAGATCGATCTTTTCCTGATCGTATTCGAGCAGAGAGTCGCGTGTATATATGCCGCCGCTGTTTTCCATGTGCTTGTGTATACGGAGACAGTTTATGCCGTACTTCGCGTAGAATTTTGCGAATTTCGCAAGCGCCTTTTTCCCTTTGTCGCCTTTACCGTGCCGGAACATCGTGCCACTTCCGATATTGACGCCCCATATTTTGAACGGCTTCCCGTTTTCAAAGACGAAGTTGCGTCCCTCGGCCTTCAGAAATCCGTATTTTCCCGCCGGCGCGTCCAGCCAGTCGGCCATGCCGATGGTTCCGGGTTCCGTAGAACTCCGGGCGTTGAAAGCAAACCAGTCGCTTCTGTAGTCGGGACGGATAATTGCCGTGCCCGAAAGACCACCTGTTTCGATGCTGAATGTTTTGCTGCCGGAAATTTTTTTCCCGGGAGTGAGTGTCATTCGGCTGTAGCCTGCATCCGCGCTGAAAGGATATTCACTGCCGTCAAAGGATACCTTTACCTCTGAACGACCTGGTAAAAGCAGATCCACCTCGATCCCGGGCTTCTCGTCGTTCAGCATACGGTTTACAATCGAAAACGCCGGCGCCGCCCTGCCCTTTGCCTGTACCCCGAGAAGGTAAAATTTACCGGGCTTGAACATGCCGCACAGGCATCGGTCATTCCATGACTCATTAACTGTATTGTCCCAGCGCAACTTGGACTCTTCAGGGGAGCTGTCGTTGTCCAGGCAATATACGGCCAGGCCCACGGCATTGGTCGTGGGGCCGTCAAGCGCGAATTCCGCCCAGGGAATTGTCAGGTCATAGACAGTAGTTTTGGCTTTTTCGTCGCGGGATATTTTCGGCGCTATGTCATCGCGCATGCCACGCCCCCCGATGGAGCTGCTGTATTCCATCCAAAGTTTCGGGCCCTGGTCGGTCAGAGATACGCAGAACCCGCTGTCACCCATTCCATAAAACTGCATGTCGGGATCATTTCCACGTGTCCCGTCGCCCCAGGCGTCGACCCCGACCCTGAAACAGTCGTTTTTCCAGACGCTCTTTCCACTGTTGTCCCCTACATGAACATCGTCGGTTGCCTCGAAATGAAAGAGGATCCCGCCGCTGCTCAACGCCGCCCATACCCTGGCGTGGCAATCGGACCTGTCCTCATCGCGAAGTTCGCAGAGCGGATCAAGGTCGGCCCACCATCGCTCCCCCGGACTGTCCAGAAGCATGATCGAACCGTGGGTTTTTAAAGGCACGGGACGCGGTTCAAGCGAGAGCCGGGGTTCAGCCGATAGGATCAGGCTTGTCGTCAAAACAAGCATCGCGACAAAGTATCTGGCGGTCATTGACAATCTCCTGTTCTGTGTTGCGGGGCCAAGCAGTAGTATACAGCAATTCAATCCCGATTCAAAATAAAAGGCCCTCTCTCCGACTGCATGGCGAAAAGCTTAAGAGCACGTGCATTGCGGTTTATACGGTTATATGGTATATTCTCCAGCGGAACAGGCTGTCCGTATATTGTGTATTAATTCCCGTAACCGGGACCAATTGTTAAAATGCTTGAGAAGCTTTTCGGAAATGAAAGCGGAAACACGAATGCGAAACCGCGGAACTGGAAGAGAAGACTGGCGGTTTGGTGCTTAATATTTTTAGCTTTGTACGTGGGCATAATGTTTTTACTGAGTTTTTTTGAGAACGCGATACTCTTTCACCCGACACACCGGAACTCGGAAGTGCTTGCCGCAGGATCCGGGTTTGAAAAATGGGTCGTCGAGGGCAGATATACGGGCTGGAAAAGACTGATTGACAGTGAAAGCAGAACGTGGCTGTTCATACACGGCAACGCGGGACAGGCCATGCACAGGCTGTACGCAGAAGCATGTTTTGACCGTGCCGATAACATCTTCATCCTTGAGTATCCGGGATACGGCGAACGGGAGGGCAGTCCCTCAATGGAAAGTTTCAACCAGGCGGCTGCCGATGCTTACGGTTTCCTGAAAAAGGAATTCCCGGAAAACAGGATATGCATTCTCGGAGAGTCAATAGGATCGGGGCCCGCATGTTATCTGGCCGCAAAGAATGACAGCCCTGAAAAAATTGTCCTGGTAACACCCTTCGCAAGACTGGCAGAGCTCGGGAAGGAAAAATTTCCGTTTCTTCCCGTCGCATCCCTCATTAAAAATAATTGGGACAATATCGAGAACTTGAAATCTTTCGATGGCGATATTGAGGTCTACGGGGCGAAACACGACCGCATCATACCCGTCAACCACGCCAGAAAACTCGCCGGGACAAAAGACGAGGCCAAACTTCATCTTCTTGAATGCGGACACAACGAATGGTCCCACTTCGTGAAATTTCAATAGATGATCTGTCTGTGAGTCGGTACATATTCAGTGAACCACGCCGCGGCAGTCGGGACGGACCAGGCGGGTATGCCCGCTCCCGCATCGGCCTGCCTGAGCGACTACGCTCGCAGTCAGGCGACGCACAGGCAGGCGGCCACGG